>JANLZT010000708.1:0-4324 GCA_031366465.1 Betaproteobacteria bacterium
ACATGCAAACCACCGCCCTCAAATACCCGTCCCAGGCAGTCGCCAAGCTGTACTTTGTGGCCGCCCTCGGCCTGTTCGTGGGCCAGATCGTCTTTGGCGTCACGCTGGGCTTGCAGTACCTGATCGGTGACCTGTTCTTCCCGGCCATCCCCTTCAACATCGCCCGCATGGTGCACACCAATCTGTTGATCCTCTGGCTGCTGATGGGCTTCATGGGCTCGGCCTACTGGCTGATCCCCGAGGAGGCCGAGACCGAGCTCTACAGCGTCTTCTTCGCCAAGCTGCTGTTCTGGGTCTACCTCGGCGCTGGCGCGGCCACCATCCTGGGCTATCTGCTGGTGCCCTATGCCACGCTGGCGCAGATGACGGGCAATGACTGGCTGGCCACCATGGGCCGCGAGTTTCTGGAGCAACCGCTGCCGACCAAAGTCGGGATTGTTCTGGTGGCGCTGGGCTTCCTGTTCAACATCAGCATGACCGTCCTCAAAGGTCGTAAGACTGCTATCAGCCTGGTGTTGCTGATGGGCCTGTGGGGCCTGGCGCTGATGTTCCTGTTCGCCTTTGTCAACCCCGACAACCTGGTGCGCGACAAGATGTACTGGTGGTTTGTGGTGCACCTGTGGGTCGAAGGCACCTGGGAGTTGATCCTGGGCGCGCTGCTGGCCTATGTGCTGGTCAAGACCACCGGGGTGGACCGCGAGGTGATCGACAAGTGGCTCTACCTGATCGTCACCATGGCGCTGGTCAGCGGCCTGCTGGGCACCGGCCACCACTTCTTCTTCATCGGCCTGCCGGGCTATTGGCACTGGGTCGGCGGGGTGTTCTCGGCGCTGGAGCCGATCCCGTTTTTCTTGATGACGCTGTTCGCCTTCAACATGGTGCAGCGGCGCAAGCGCGACCACCCCAACCAGGCGGCGGTGCTGTGGGCGGTGGGCACGGCGGTGATGGGTTTTCTGGGCGCCGGGCTGTGGGGCTTTGCGCACACCCTCAGCCCGGTCAACTACTACACCCATGGCAGCCAGATCACGGCCGCCCATGCCCACCTGGCCTTCTATGGCGCCTATGTGCTGGTGGTGATCGCGGTCATCAGCTATGCCATGCCGCTGCTGCGCGGCCGCCAGGCCAACCCCAAGCGGGCCCAGGCCTGGGAGATGTGGAGCTTCTGGGTCATGACCATCGGCATGGCGGTGATGGTGCTGGCCCTCACCGGTGCCGGCATCCTGCAAATCTGGCTGCAGCGCATGCCCACCGAGGGCGCGCTGGGCTTCATGGCCACCCAGGACCAACTGCGCTTCTTCTACTGGGTGCGGGTCGGCGGCGGGCTGATGTTCGCGGTTGGCCTGGGGCTCTACCTGGCCAGCTTTTTCATCGGCCCGGCGGCCGATGAGCTGCAAGACGCACCGGCCGTCGGCCGCTTGCATGCCGCATGAATGCGCTGCATGAGCAAGCCTGGCCAGCGCCGGCCCTGCCGTATTACGCCGACCAGGGCGGCGAGTGCGCGGTCTTCGCCCAAGCGCACCGGGCCTGCCTGCCGCTGCTTCTCAAGGGCCCCACCGGCTGCGGCAAGACCCGGCTGGTGGCCCACATGGCGGCCCGGCTGGGCCGGCCTTTGATCACCGTGAGCTGCCACGACGACCTGAGTGCGGCCGACCTGTTGGGCCGCCACCTGATCCGCGGCGGCGACACCGTCTGGAGCGACGGCCCGCTGACCCGTGCGGTGCGCCAGGGCGCGCTGCTCTACCTGGACGAGGTGGTGGAGGCCCGCAAGGACACCACCGTGGTGCTGCACCCGTTGGCCGATGACCGCCGCAGCCTGACGCTGGAGCGCACCGGCGAGCAACTGCTGGCGCCGCCTGGTTTCATGCTGGTGATCAGCTACAACCCCGGCTACCAAAACCTGCTCAAGGGTTTGAAGCCCAGCACCCGGCAGCGCTTCGTGGCGCTGAGCCTGGGCTATCCCAAGGCCGAGGTGGAACGCGCCATCGTGCAAGCCGAGAGCGGCTGCGACCCGGCCACCGCCGCCCGCCTGGTGCAACTGGCCCAGGCCTTGCGGCGCCTGACCGACCAAGATCTGGAAGAGACCGCCAGCACCCGTCTGCTGGTGATGGCCGCGCGCCTGGTGGCCTGCGGCATGGCGCTGACTGAGGCCTGCCGCTGCGCCATCGTCGATGCGCTCACCGACGACGCCGACACCGTTGCGGCACTGGTCGAGGTGGTGCGGGCCGTGATGGGTTCGGATGGCGGCATTGATCCGGCAGCGGCTGTCGGCCCGGCTGGCGCCAGGCGCCGCAGCCTGTGGTCGCGCTGAACCCGCCATGGAAGCCTGGATCGGCGAGCGCTGGCACCGCCTGATCACGCGGGCCGCCAACCCCGGCTTTGCGGTCCAGGCGGTGGCGCTGGCGCCGCTGTAGCCGATGCTGGGCCTGCTCTTCCGGGCCGCAGGCGGCGCACCCGGCGTGCGGGTGGTGCCGGCCGGCCTGGCGCCCATCGGCGGGCCGCGCGGCTGGCTGCAGCGCCTGGCCGGCAGCGGCCGGCGCGCCGCCCAGGCCCAGCTGGATGGCGACACCCTGGCGCTGCCGCCGCTGCTGGCGGTGTTTGATGACGCCGCGCTCAACCGCGCGCTCTACCTGTGGCTGGCGGTGCTGGCGGCGGTGCACCGGCCCGGGCCCGATTGGCTGGCCGGCAACCAGGCCGCCACCGCGCTGGCCCTGCAGCGCTGCCCCGGCCTGGCGGGCCCCTGGCAGCGCCTGCTGGCAGCGCATCTGGCGCAACGCCCGCAGCCCGCCGGCCTGCCAGCGGATGCGGCCCGCGCCGAGTCCCAGGTGCAGGCCGCGTTGCGCGGCCAAGCCCGCCCGGCTGGCAGCGCCACGGTGGCGGTGATCGAGGTGGCACCGGTCTGGCTGTGGCTGCAATGCCTGCCCGGCGCGGTGGCAGCCGCTGGCGCCGTCACCCGCGCTGGGCCGGCCCAGCCCACTTCGGCGACGGCTGAGCGCAACGACACCCGCCGCCGCACCCGGCCGGCCGCCGCTGCCAGCGGCCGGGCACCGATGTTGCTGCCGGCGCGCAATGAAGCGCTGCTGACCTGGAGCGAGCATGTGCCGCTGGACCGCGGCAGTGACGACCAGCCCGACCCCGAGGCCAGCGCCGCCGCCGACGACATGGCCGAGCTGGCGCTGGCCCGCGCGGGCGCCGCGCCCGCCTCGCGGGTCAACTTCGACCTCGACCTGCCCAGCGCCAGCGCTGATGACCTGCCGCTGGGCCCCGGCCTGCTCCTGCCCGAATGGGACTGGCAGCAGCAGCGGCTGCGGCCCGATTTCTGCAGCGTGGTGACGCTGGTGTGTCGGCCCGGCGCGGCCTGCCGCCCGGCCGCCGCGCTGCTGGCCACCGGCCGCCGGCTGCGGCGCCGGCTGGCGCTGCTGCGCGCCGCACCGCGCTGGCAACGGGGCTGCAGCGAGGGCGAGGCCATCGACCTGGACGCCTGGGTGCGCCACCAGGCCGGCAGCGCGGGCCGCAGCGCCGCCGCCGCCCCGGCGCGCAGTGATCCGGCAATTTACGCCCGGCCGATGCGGGCCGAGCGCAGCCTGGCCACGCTGCTGCTGGCCGATTTGTCACTGTCCACCGACGCCCATGTCAACAACGAGCAACGGGTGATCGACGTGATCCGCGACGCCTTGCTGGTGTTTGGCGAGGCCCTTCACGGCAGCGGCGATGCCTTCGAGATGCTGGGCTTTTGTTCGGTGCGCCGCAGCCATGTGCGGCTGCAGCATCTGAAAGGCTTCGACGAGGCCTGGGGCGCGGCGGCCACTGCCCGCGTCGGTGCCATCAAGCCCGGCTACTACACCCGCATGGGCGCGGCCATCCGCGCCGCCACGCTGCGCCTGGCCGCACGCCCCGAGCGCCAACGGCTGTTGTTGATCCTGACCGATGGCAAGCCCAACGACATCGATGTCTACGAGGGCCGCTGGGGCCTGGAGGACACCCGCCACGCGGTGCGGGCGGCCCGCGCCGCCGGCCTGCTGCCGTTTTGCCTGAGCATCGACGCCGAGGCCCATGCCTACCTGCCCCACCTGTTCGGCCGCCAGGGCTGGGCCCAGGTGCGGCGGCCGGCCGAGCTGCCGGCGCGCCTGTCTGCGGTCTATGCGGGGCTGACTCGGTGACACACTGTGCAGGCCATTGCGCCATCCAGACCTTCCAGCGAGATCACCATGCGACCTGATTGCCTCAAGCCGGCCCGCTGCCGGCTGACCCTCACCCGCCTGCCCGGCGCCGCGCTGGCCGTCCTGGCGTTGATCTCGCTGGCCGTCCCCGCTGGCCCCACGGTGCC
>JANLZT010000729.1:0-2702 GCA_031366465.1 Betaproteobacteria bacterium
GCCGCGCTACAGGATGCGCCGCGGATGCGCCAGCGCCTCGTGCGCGGCATGCAGGCGGCGCACCAGCACGCCGATGAAGGCGGCATCGAAGCGGTGGCGGGTGGCCGGGCTGAGCAGCGCCAGGCTCTCGGGCGTGAAGGCGATGGTGGTGGCCGACGCCGAGACGATCACATCGGCACTGTGCAGCCGCAGATCGGGGCTGGGCGCCAGGTAGGCCATCTCGCCCACCGAGGTGCCCGCGCCCAGTTGCGCCACCCGCTGGCCGTCGCGGTAAACCTCCACCCGGCCCTGGGCAATGATGTGGAAGGTGCGGCCGGCCTGGCCCTTGCGGAACAGCGCCGCGCCCTGCTTGTGGCGCAGCCACTGCGCGCGCCGCACCACCTCCCACAGCTCGACATCGCCAAAGCCGGCAAAAAAATCCAGCGAGCGCAGCAAATTGAAGCGCTCTGAGTCCAGCACGTCCTGCAGCCGGCCCACCGTCACCTCGCCCAGGGCCACCAACTGCGACCAATCGGCCGCAAACGCATCCCAGCTGGCGGGCCGGTCGGCGGCCTGTTTGGACAAGGCCTGGCGCAGCAGCGCATCCAGCCTGGGCGGCACGCCCTCGCGCAGGCCGATCAAGGGCGGCGCCGGGGCGTTGTAGATCTGGTTCATCAGCGCCATCTGGCTGCTGCCGTCAAACGGCGGCCGGCCGGCCACCAGGTGGTAGAGCACGGCGGCCAGCGAGTACATGTCGGCCCGCGTGTCGAGGGTGGCACCGTCCAATTGCTCGGGCGACATATAGGCCAGCGAGCCGACCCGAAAGACCTGGGTGCGGTCACTGCCGTGGTCAAAGACGCTGCCGAAATCGGTGAGCTTGATGTCGGTGACCAGATCGTTGGTCAGCGTGGCCAGGATGTTGGCGGGCTTGACATCGCGGTGGATCAAGCCCTGGCGCGCCACATAGCCCAGCGCCATCGCGCACTTGAAGCCGATCTCGACGATCTGGTCCAGCGGCAGCAGTGAATCGGGCTGGCAGAAGCGGCGCAGGGTGTCGCCGGCCACGTATTCCATCACCAGGTAGGACTGCAGCGGATCGACCACCGCGTCGAAGATCCGCACCACATTGGGATGCTGCAGCTTGCCCACCAGGGCCGCCTCGGCGGCAAAAAAGCGCTCGCGGTAATGGCTGTCGATGCCGTCGCCGGCCTCGGCACCCCGTACCCGCTTGATGGCCACCAGGCGCTGCTGGAAATCGTCCTCGGCCAGGAAGACCTCGCTGGTGGCGCCCTCGCCCAGGCGACTGAGCACCGCATAGCGGCCAATGCGCTGCGGCAGGCCGGGGTCGTGGCGCTGGGTCAGATCAAGGTGGAGGCTTGGGCCGGGCGGCTGGACGAAGGGCTGGCGTGCGGACATCGGGGGTTCCTGGGCGCCTGGCGGGCTCCTGGCAAGTTGTCGGCACAAGGCCCACCCAACTGAAGCCCTGGCGCTGCCCCGACAGGCCCAACCTTAGAATCGCCGCCCATGATCCAAGCCAAACAGGCCCTGCTCGCTGCACTGGCCGACGCCGTGCACCAATTGCTGCCGGGCACCCTGTACAGCCCGGCCTTCGAGTCGCCCCGGCAGGCCTCGCACGGCGACTTTGCGATCACCGCCGCGATGCAACTGGCCCGGCCGCTGCAACGCAAGCCGCGCGAGCTGGCGGCCGCGTTGGTCGAGGCCCTGCAGGCCCAAGCTGCCGTGCAGCGCTGGGTGGAGGCCCTGGAGATCGCCGGCCCCGGCTTCATCAACCTGCGCCTCAGGGCCACCGCCCGCCAGGCGGTGGTGGCCGAGGTGCTGGCCGCTGGCGCCCAGTTTGGCCAGCAGCCCGGCAACGGCAAACGCCTGCTGGTGGAGTTTGTCTCGGCCAACCCGACCGGCCCGCTGCATGTCGGCCATGGCCGCCAGGCGGCGCTGGGCGATTCGATCTGCCTTTTGTTCGAGAGCCAGGGCTGGGCGGTGACGCGCGAGTTTTATTACAACGATGCCGGGGTGCAGATCGCCACGCTGGCCGCCAGCACCCAGGCCCGCCTGCGTGGCCTGCAGCCCGGCGACGACGGCTGGCCCACCGAGGCCTACAACGGCGACTACATCACCGACATTGCCGCCGATTTTTTGGCGAAGAAGACGGTGCATGCCGACGACCGCGCCTTCACTGCCAGCGGCGATCCGGCCGATCTGGAATCGATCCGGCAGTTTGCAGTGGCCTATCTGCGCCACGAGCAAGACCTGGACTTGCAGGCCTTCGGCGTCAAGTTCCAGCACTATTTTCTGGAATCCAGCCTGTACTCGGGTGGCCTGGTCGACGCTGCGGTGGCCCGCATCAGCGCCGCCGGCAAGACCTATGAGGACGACGGCGCGCTGTGGCTGCGCAGCACCGACTACGGCGACGACAAAGACCGCGTGATGCGCAAGCGCGACGGCAGCTACACCTACTTTGTGCCCGATGTGGCCTACCACATCAACAAATGGCAGCGCGGGTTCGAGAAGGTCATCAATGTGCAGGGCAGCGACCACCACGGCACCATCGCCCGGGTGCGCGGCGGCCTGCAGGCGGCCGGCGTGGGCATCCCGCCGGGCTGGCCCGACTATGTGCTGCACAAGATGGTCACGGTGATGCGCGGCGGCGAAGAGATCAAGATCAGCAAGCGCCACGGCGGCTATGTCACGCTGCGCGACCTGAT
>JANLZT010000750.1:0-11504 GCA_031366465.1 Betaproteobacteria bacterium
GGAGATCAGCAAGCCCGGCTTCTACGACGCGCTGGCGGCCAAGACACGCGCGCTGGTGGCCGGCCTGACCGCCGCCGCCCGCGAGGCCGGGGTGCCCTTCGTCGGCGACAGCGAAGGCGGCATGTTCGGCTTCTTCTTCACTCGCTCGGCGGGTGCCGGCCTGCCGCAGAACTACCCAGTGGTGATGGCCACCGACCAGGACCGCTTCAACCGTTTCTTCCACGGCATGCTGGATCGCGGCGTCTACCTGGCGCCGGCCTTGTACGAGGCCGGCTTCGTCAGCGCAGCGCACAGCGATGACGACCTGGCCGCCACGCTGGCGGCAGCGCGCACAGCCTTGCAGATTTGAGCCCATGCTGATCAAACCCACCCAGGTACTGGGCCAGCCGGCGATGTGGCTGCAAGCGCCCGACGGCGCCCAGGCCACGGTGCTGCTGCACGGCGGGCAACTGGTGTCGTGGATCCCGGCCGGCGACCAACAGCGGCTTTACCTGTCGCCGCTGTCCCCGGTCGGCCCAGGCCAGGCGGTGCGCGGGGGCATCCCGGTGATCTTTCCGCAGTTCGGCCAACGTGGGCCCTTGCCGCGCCATGGCCTGGCCCGCACCCGCGCCTGGCAATGGGTGGAGGGCGTGGTGCGGGGCGGTGCCGCCATCGGCGTGCTGCGGCTGACCGATGACGAGGCCAGCCGCGCGGTCTGGCCGCATCGCTTCGAGGCCGAGCTGAGCTTCACCCTGGCCGGCCTGCAATTGGAGGTGGAGCTGGCCGTCACCAACACCGGTGAAGCGCCCTTCGACTTCACCGCCGCGCTGCATACCTATTTGCTGATCGACGATCTCAGACATGCCCGGCTGGCCGGGCTCTACGGCGTGCGCTATCTCGACAACTTGAGCGGCCAGACCCAGCCGCAAGAGCTTGACCCACTCGGCTTTGTGGGTGAGATCGACCGCATCTATTTCGACGCCCATGCCATCCACAAGGCGCCCTTGGCCCTGGCCACCGCGATGGGCCGCATGCACATCAGCAACCAGGGCTTCGATGATGTGGTGGTCTGGAACCCCGGGCCGGCCAAGGCCGCCGCGATGGCCGACCTGCCCGACGCCGACTGGCAGCATTTCCTGTGTGTCGAGGCCGCCACCATCGCCCGGCCGGTGACACTGGCGCCGGGCCAGGACTGGATCGCGCGGCAGGGCTTTGATGCCTGAGGCCGGCTACTTACCCCGCAGCGGGCCCCGGCCCTGACGGTTGAATCCATGCACCTTCACATCCTCGGCATCTGCGGCAGCTTCATGGGCGGCATTGCGGCCATCGCCCGTGAGGCCGGCCACCATGTCACCGGCTGCGACGCCAATGTCTACCCGCCGATGAGCGACCAGTTGCGCGCGCTGGACATCACGCTGATCGAGGGCTTTGGCGCCGATCAACTGACGCTGGGCGCCGATGTCTACCTGATCGGCAATGTGGTCAGCCGGGGCAACCCCTTGATGGAGGCCATCCTGGACGCCGGTGCCAGCTATACCAGCGGCCCGCAATGGCTGGCCGAGAACGTCTTGCAAGGCCGCCATGTGCTGGCGGTGGCCGGTACTCATGGCAAGACCACCACCACCTCGATGCTGGCCTGGGTGCTGGACCAGGCCGGGCTGCAGCCTGGTTTTCTGGTGGGCGGCGTGCCGCTGAACTTCGGCATCTCGGCGCGGCTGGGCCGGGTAGACCGGGTGGCGCAGGGCAGCCCGAGCTTGCAGCCCTTCGTGATCGAAGCCGACGAATACGACACCGCCTTCTTCGACAAGCGCAGCAAGTTTGTGCACTACCGGCCGCGCACCGCGATCCTCAACAACCTCGAATACGACCACGCCGACATCTTCCCGGACCTGGCCGCCATCGAGACCCAGTTCCACCACCTGGTGCGCACGGTGCCGGCGTCGGGCCGGCTGGTGGTCAATGCCCGCGAGCCGGCGCTGGACAAGGTGCTGGCGCGCGGCTGCTGGAGCACGCTGCAGCGCTTTGGCACCCGCAAGGAGGAACCCGGCGCGCTGCGCGCCCGGGGTGAGCCGCATGGCTTTGACGTGCTGCGCGGCAGCCTGAAGATCGCCCGCATCGATTGGGCCCTGCTGGGCGAGCACAACCAGCTCAATGCGCTGGCCACCATCGCCGCGGCTGAACATGTCGGCGTGGCGCCCGAGCAGGCCGCCGCCGCGCTGGCGGGCTTCCAGAACGTGCGGCGTCGGCTGGAGTTGCGCGGTGAGGCCGCTGGCGTGCAGGTGTTTGACGACTTCGCCCACCACCCCACCGCGATGCGCACCACCCTCAACGGCCTGCGCCGCAAGGCCGGCCTGGCCCGCATCCTGGCGGTGTTCGAGCCCCGCAGCAACACCATGAAGCAAGGCGCAATGAAGGCCCAGCTGCCCTGGGCCCTGGAAGAAGCCGATCTCAGCTTTTGCCTGCAAGGCAACTATGGCTGGGACGCCGCCGAGGCGCTGGCGCCGCTGGGTGCCACAGCGCTGGTGGCCGACAGCGTGGACAAATTGGTGGCGGCGATAGCCCAGGCCGCCAGGCCGGGCGACCGGGTGCTGGTGATGAGCAATGGCGGCTTTGGCGGCATCCATGCCAAGCTGCTGGCGGCGCTGACCCGCTGAATGGTTTCGAACAGCGAGCGTCGATGCATGCAACCGCTCTCAATCACTGATGCCGGGCGACATCGTCTACTCGGGCACGCCCGAGAACGTCGGCCCGGTGCTGCGTGGCGACGTGATCGACTGCCACATCGACCGGCTGCCCGGCCTCAGCATCAAGATCGTCTGAGCCGCCCGCCGCACCGGCCTGAGCCATGCCCCCAGCCGCCCCCAGCCACTTGCTCTACCTGCACGGCTTCCGCTCGTCACCGGCCTCGTTCAAGGCCCAGCGCCTGGCGGCCTGGCTGCGCGTCCACCGGCCGGCGGTGCATTGGTGGTGCCCGCAACTGCCGCCCTCACCGGCCGCGGCCTGGGCGCTGATCGCACAAGGCATTGCCGATTGGCCGCGCGCCACGATGGCGGTGGCCGGCAGCTCACTGGGCGGCTACTACGCCACGGCCGTGGCCGAAGCCACCGGCTGCGCCGCGCTGCTGCTCAACCCGGCGGTCGATCCGGCCGGCGATCTGGCCCATCACATCGGCGAGCAGACCCAGTTCCACCGCCCCGAAGAACGCTTTGACTTCCGCCACGACTACCTCGATGAGCTGCGCGCCCTCAAGGTGCCGGCCATCACCCGGCCCGAGCGCTACGCGGCGGTGATTGCCCACGGCGACGAGCTGCTGAGCTGGCGCGAAATGCTGGGCCGCTACCCGGGCGCCCAGGTCAAGCTGCTGCCCGGCAGCGACCATGCGCTGAGCGACTTTGATGAGCACCTGCCCTTTGTGCTGAAGGCCCTCAGGCTATGGGACTGAACCGCCCGGTGGCGACCGGCCCCGGCGCCGCCCAGCGGCGACCCCGCACCGCCCCGAACAGGCCAGGCCATGCCAGGCCGTCGATCAGACGCCCGGCAAACTGGCTTGCACCAGCGGGTCCAGGCCGTCGAAGATTTCTTCGGCCGGCAGGCTGCAGCCGATGCTGGTCAACTCGACTTGCGGCAGGCCGGTCAGGTCGTGCAGCGTGAACAGGCCGTCGGCACCACGGCGGAACAGCTCGATCTCCCGGTTGTCCGGGTCCACCAGCAGGTATTCACGCAGGCTGGGCAGGCGGCGGTACCAGCCGAACTTGCGGCCCCGGTCATAGGCCTGGGTGGACAGTGACAGCACCTCGGCCACCAGCGTGGGGGCGGTGAAGATCAACTCGGTGCGCAGGTCAGCCGGGTCGCAGGTGACGAAGACATCCGGGTAGAACAGCACGTTTGGCGCCGCCTTGAGCTTCATCGACTCGGTGAAGGCCCGGCAGGGGCTGCCACGAAGTTGCTGGCGCAAGGTGGCAAAGATATTGCCTGAGACCAGCCCATGCACCCGCCGCGCGCCCACCATCGCAAACACCTCGCCGCACACATACTCATGCCGCTCGGTCTGGGTTTGCTCCCAGGCCAGAAAGTCGTCCAGGCTGAAGATCGGCTGTGCATGTCCCATGCCTTTGATCTTAAAGCCAGCAGCCGACCGGCGACAATCGTCCGGATATGTCCTCCTATGCCCTGTTTGACGATGCCGGCAAGTTCCACGCCGGGCGTGTGATGTCCGAGGCCGACGCGTCGGTGCAGATCGAGCTGGAATCCGGCAAGCGCGTGAAGGTGAAATCCGCCAACCTGCTGCTGCGCTTTGCCAGGCCCGAGCCCGCCGCCCTGCTGGCAGCCGCCCAGGCCACCGCCGCCCAGATCGACCTGGAAATGGCCTGGGAATTTGCGCCCGAGGGCGAGTTCAGCTTCGGTGCGCTGGCGCAGGACTACTTCTCGGCCAATGCCGGGCCCGAGCAGCAGGCGGCGATGCTGTTCACGCTGTTCGACGCACCGCATTACTTCCGCCGCGCCGGCAAAGGCCTGTTCAAAAAGGCGCCCGAAGAGACGGTGAAGGCCGCGCTGCTGGGCATCGAGCGCAAGGCCGCGCAGGCTGCGCAGATCGAGCAATGGGCCACCGAGCTGGCCGCAGGCCAGTGCCCGGCACCGGTGCAGGAGCAACTGTTCCGCATTCTGTTCAAGCCCGACAAAAACGGGCCCGAGTACAAGGCCGTGGTCGAGGCCGCCAAACGTACACAGCGCGCGCCGCTGGATCTGCTGCAGGCGGCCGGCGCGATCAACAGCCCCTACCAGTTCCACTGGAAGCGTTTTCTTTTCGAGCAGTTCCCCAAAGGCACGGGCTTCCCCGCGTTGGCCGCGCCGCAGATCAAGGACGAGTTGGCGCTGGCGCCGGTACAGGCCTTCTCGATTGACGACTCGCAAACCACCGAGATCGACGACGCACTGTCGGTCACCGGCTTGGGCAGTGGCACGGTGGTGTTTGGGGTGCACATCGCCGCCCCGGCGCTGGCCTTTGCGCCCGACTCGGCGGTGGACAAGCTGGCGCGCGAGCGCCTGTCCACCGTCTACATGCCCGGCGGCAAGCTCACCATGCTGCCCGACCAGGTGGTGCAGGCCTACACCTTGATCGAGGGCCGCGACTGCCCGGCGGTGAGCGTCTATTTCACGCTTGATGAGGCCACGCTGGCGCTGCAGGGCGCCGAGACCCGGCTGGAGCGGGTGCCGATCAAGGCCAATTTGCGCCACGACCAGTTGGACGAGGTGGTGACCGAATCGTCGCTAACCGGTAACTCGCCGGCCGACTACCTGTTTGCGCCGGAGCTGGCCTTCACCTTCCGCCTGGCCCGCCACTTGAAGGCGCAGCGCGAGGTGGTGCGCGGCAAGCCCGAAAACTTCAACCGGCCCGACTACAACTTCAAGTTGGAGCGCGATGGCGCCAGCCCGCAGGGCGAGCCCCAGGGCGACGAGTGCGTGCGCATCAGCGAGCGCAAGCGCGGCGCGCCGCTGGATTTGATCGTCAGCGAGGCCATGATCCTGGCCAACAGCCATTGGGGCGGCTGGATCGCCGAGTGCGGCCTGCCCGGCATCTACCGCAGCCAGGCCAGCATGGCCCCGGGCGTCAAGGTGCGGATGGGCACCAAGCCGGCGCCGCATGCCGGCATGGGGGTGGCGCAGTACACCTGGGCGACATCACCGCTGCGGCGCTATGTCGACCTGGTCAACCAGTGGCAGATCATCGCCTGCGCCCGCCATGGCCGCACGGCGGCGCTGGTGGCGCCCTTCAAGCCCAGGGACGCCACGCTGTTCTCGGTGATCTCGCTGTTCGACGCCGCCTACACCGCCTACAACGATTTCCAGCGCGACATCGAGCGCTTCTGGGCCCTGCGCTGGCTGCAGCAGCAAGCGGTCACCGAGCTGGACGCGGTGGTGCTCAAGGACGGCCTGGTGCGCGCCGACAGCCTGCCGCTGGTGTTCAAGACAGCCGGCTGCGAGGCCCTGCCGCGCCATGCCCGGGTGCGGGTGCGCATCACCGGCATGGACCTGCTCACGCTCGACCTGCATGCCCGGCTGGCCGCCCGGCTGGACGAGGCTGCGCTGGCAGCCGGCCCGGATGGCCGCCGTGAGGCTGGCGAGGCCAGCGAGGCCAACGACAGCAGCGATGACGACGACCTGCAAGCCGCCGCCCCGCTGGCCCTGGCCTTCGACCTGGCCGAGGCCGAGCCGGCAGCGGCTGCGCTGACGGGCCCCAACGACAGCTGAGCATGGCGATGGCCTGGCGATGGCACAGCCAAGCCCAGGCCGCCGCCCAACGGCCCGGCCGGGGCCGGCACCTGGGCCGGCACCATGGCCGGCATTTGGGCGCAAAGGCGCGGCGCCGGCCCAAACCCGGCTGGTTGCTGCGCTGGGCCCTGGGCTTGTCGCTGGCGCTGCACGGCGGGCTGCTGGGATTGCACTTTGCCGACCCGGCCGGCTTCGACCGGGTGTTTCGCGACAGCCCGCTGGACGTGATCCTGGTCAACGCCCGCACCAGCGACAGCCCGCAGCAGGCGCAGGCCCTGGCCCAGGCCTCGCTGGCCGGTGGCGGTGAGGCCAGCAGCGGGCGGGCCACCTCACCGCTGCCCGCCACGGGCCAGGTGGAGATCGGCAACGCGCCCGAAGAAACCCACCGCCGGGTCGACTCGTTCAAAGACCTGCAGCAGCAATTGCTGGCCTCGGTGCAGCGTGAGCTGGCCCTGCTGCCGCCACCCGATCCGCTGCGCGACGCCGGCCTGCCGGAAAAACAAGACCTGGAAGAGCGCCGCCGCCAGTTGCTCAAGCTGCTGGCCGAGATCGAAAAGCGCATCAACGACGACAACGCCAAGCCGCGCAAACGCTATGTCAGCCCGGCCACCCACGAGGTGCCCTACGCGGTGTACTACGACCGGCTGCGCCGCCGCATCGAGGAGCGCGGCACCCGCGACTTCCCGCAGAACCTGGGCCGCAAGCTGTATGGCGAGCTGACCATGAACATCACCGTCGATGCCAGTGGCCGGGTCTTGCAGACCGAGGTGGTGCGGGGCTCGGGCGACAAGCTGCTGGACCGCCGGGCCCAGGCCATCGTCGAGGCGGCATCGCCTTACGGCACCTTCAGCCTGCCGATGCTGCAGCAGGCCGACCAGATCGTGGTCACCTCGCGCTTCCGCTTCACCCGCGACGACGGGCTGGAGACCACCATGAGCAGTGCCCGCCCTTGAAGCCACAGGGCTGGCACGGACCGCCCCCGCCCGCCGGGCTGCCTGAGACAATCGCGCCCACCATGCCAGCCGCCAACGCGCCCGCCAGCCAAGCCATCGAAACGCCGGCCGATACCCCGCCCGACCGCTACGCCGTGCTGGGCCAGCCGGTGGCCCACAGCCAATCGCCCTTCATCCACGCCCGGTTCGCGCAGCAGACCGGCCAGCGGCTGGTCTACAGCCGGGTCGAGTGCCCGTTGGACGGCTTCGAGGCCACGCTGCGCGGCTGGGCCGCTGCGGCCATGCCCGGTGGCAATGGGGGGGCGGGGACAGGCCCGGCGCGCGGTTGCAACATCACCGTGCCCTTCAAGTTCCAGGTCTTGCCGCTGGCCCAGCGTGTCGCTGAGCGCGCTGCGCTGGCCCAGGCCGCCAATGTGCTGGGTTTCGGGCCCGAAGGCTGGTGGGCCGACAACACCGACGGCATCGGCCTGGTGCGCGACATCCAGATGCACGCCGGCTTGCCCCTGGCCGGCCAGCGGGTGCTGCTGGTGGGTGCCGGCGGCGCGGCAGCCGGGGTGCTGGGGCCCTTGATCGGTGCCGGCTGCAGCGCGGTGACGGTGGCCAACCGCACGCTGGCCAAGGCCCAGGCGCTGGTGCAGCGCCACCAGGCCTGGGCCGATCAGCACGGTGCCCGCTTGTCGGCCAGCACCTTGGGCGATGTCGGCGAGGCCTATGACCTGGTGCTCAACAGCAGCGCCAGCAGCCTGGCGGGCGCGCCGGTGCCGGTGCCGGTGCGGGTGCTGCGCGCTGGCTCGCTGGCGGTTGACCTGATGTACGGCGCGCCGGCACTGCCCTTCCTGGCCTGGGCCACCGCCCACGGCGCCACCGGCCGCGACGGCCTGGGCATGCTGGTCGAGCAAGCCGCCGAGGCGTTTTGGTTGTGGCGCGGCGTGATGCCCCACACCCCGCCGGTGCTGGCGGCATTGCGCCAGCACCTGGCGGCGGCCAAGGCCTGATCGCGCGATGGCGTCCAAGCCTGGGCGGGTGGGTGCGGCGGCGGCCAGGCCCAGCCCGGGCGATCTGTCGGCCTGGTGGCGGGGCCCGGCCTTGCTGCTGCTGTGCGCGCTGTCGCTGCAGCTCTATTTCGTGCTGCGCATCGGCCTGATGGCGCTGCTGGCACCGCAGTCCACCAGCTTCCAGCGCAGCGAGATCTGGCGCCTGGTGATCGACAAACACCAAGTGGCCTGGTCGCAGACCTGGGTCGACGAGGCGCAGATGGCCGGCACGCTCAAACGCGCGGTGATCGCCAGCGAGGACGCCGGTTTTGTCGATCACAAGGGTGTCGAATGGGACGCGCTGGAAAAAGCCTGGGACAAAAACCAGCATGCCGAGGCCGCCGCCGGGCGCCGCCAGGCCCAGCTCGACAAGCGCGCCAAGCCGGCCGCCGGCAGCCGGCCACGCCCCGTCGTCGAGGCCAAGCTGGTGGGCGGCTCCACCATCAGCCAGCAACTGGCCAAGAACCTGTTCCTGTCCGGCGAGCGCACCGCCCTGCGCAAGGCCCAGGAGTTTGTGCTGACGCTGGCGCTGGAGGGCCTGCTGGGCAAGCGCCGCATCCTGGAGATCTACCTCAACAACGTGGAATGGGGCGAAGGCGTGTTTGGCGCCCAGGCCGCCGCCCGCCACTACTTCCGCACCGACGCGGCGCGGCTGGACTGGGCCGCCGCCGCCCGGCTGGCGGTGATGCTGCCAGCGCCCAAGCGCTTCGAGAAAAGCCCGGGCTCGGCCTATGTCAATGCCCGCGCCGCCACGATTGCCGCCCGCATGGCGTCGGTGGCCTTGCCAGACTGAGGCCCTGGTGAGCAGCGCAATGGCCCAAGAGATCGCCGCCACCGCCGCCCGGCTGGTGGTGGACGAAGGGATGGAATACGCCGACGCCAAGCGCAAGGCGGCGCGCCTGCTGGGCCGCCAAGGCGCCCGCAGCACCGAGCTGCCCAGCAACGAGCAGGTCGAGGACGAGGTGCGCCAGCACCTGGCACTGTTCAACGCCGACAGCCAGCCGGCTGAGTTGCTGGCGCTGCGCCGGCTGGCCGGCCTGTGGATGGCACGGCTGGCCGAGTTCCGCCCGCACCTGGCCGGCGCGGTCTGGCGCGGCACCGCCACGCGTTTGTCGGTGGTCCACCTCGACCTGTATTGCGACGACGCCAAGTCGGCCGAGATCGCGCTGATCAACCAGCGCGTGGACTACGATGTGGGCAGCCGGTCTGACCCGCGCGGGCGTCTGGTTGACCTGCTCAGCGTCGCCGCCCCCTGTGCCGACCTGGGTGAAACGGTGACCTTGTTGCTGACGATCTGGGACCATGACGACCTGCGCGGCGCCCTCAAGCCCGATGCGCGCGGCCGCACCTGGCGCGGTGACGAGACCGCCTTGAAACGCCTGATGGCCACCGACCATGGCCTGAGTGGCTGACCGGAGACCCCGCTTGACCGATCCCGTGCCCCAGGACGCCACCGCCGCCGCCCCCACCGCCACCACCACCGCCCGCACGCTCCGGCGCCGCCAGGCACTGATGGTGGCCGCTGGCGGCCTGGCGGCGCTGGCCGGCATGGGCCTGGCCTGGCAGCGCCAGGGCCAGGCGCTGCATGGCACCGACACCGCTGCAGCCCCCGCACCCGACGCACTGTGGGCGCTGAAGGCGGTGCTGCCGCAGGGCGGTCAGCTCGACCTGGCCACGCTGCGCGGCAAGCCCCTGCTCATCAACTTCTGGGCCACCTGGTGCGCCCCCTGCGTGCGCGAAATGCCCGAGATCGACCGCTTCCACCGCCAGTTCGGCCCGCGCGGCTGGCAGGTGCTGGGCCTGGCCATCGACCGCCCGGCGCCGGTGAGCGAGTTCCTGGCACGGATCAAGGTCGGCTTCCCCGTCGCGCTGGCCGGGCTGGACGGCACCGACCTGCTGCACAGCCTGGGCAACCCGCAAGGCGGCCTGCCGTTCACGGTATTGGTCAACGCGGCCGGGCTGGTGGCGCAGCGCAAGATGGGTGAAACCCATTTTGATGAGTTGGTCGGCTGGGCCGACAAGGCCTGATCCCTGGGCCTGCTGCGCAAGGGCAGGCAGCGGTTGACCGAATCGCCCTCATTCCGAGCCATCTGCAGATAAATCAGCGCCATTTCGCATTTATCTGCCAATATCGACCCACTATTGCTGCCAGCGGGCAGTGCCGCAGCAGGCCCTGGCGGCCAACATCGTGTGTGACACAATTCACAGAATTTGACGGCCAAAGGCTGCAAATTCTGGCAGAGGTGCCCGCGGATCGAAACCGATCACGGCTACATCACCAAACACCGGGCGCCCGGCCCACGGCCCGCCGCCCTGAACCGAAGGAGTGCCCCCATGGACCTGCGCAAGCTCAAGACACTGATCGATCTGGTGTCTGAATCCAATATCTCGGAGTTGGAGATCACCGAGGCCGAAGGCAAGGTGCGCATTGTCAAGGCCGGTGCCGCCACGGCCGCGCCGCTGGCCCATCCCTTGATGGCCGCCGCCGCACCGCTGGCTGCAGCAGCCGCCGGGCCGGCCGCCGCGCCAGCACCGGCCGCCGAACCCGAGCCCATCGGGCTGGTGGTCAAGTCACCGATGGTCGGCACCTTTTACCGGTCCAGCAGCCCGGGCTCCAAGCCCTTGGTGGAGCTGGGCCAGGCCATCAAGGCCGGTGACGGCATCTGCATCATTGAGGCCATGAAGATCATGAACGAGATCGAGTCCGACCACAGCGGCACCATCACCCGGGTGCTGGTCGACAACGGCCAGGCGGTCGAGTTCGGGCAACCCCTGTTCATCGTCGAATGACGGTGGCGGGCGGCACGACCGGGACGACCAAGATGTTCAAGAAGATTCTGATCGCGAACCGAGGCGAAATCGCCCTGCGCATCCAGCGCGCCTGCCGCGAGATGGGCATCAAGTCGGTGGTGGTGTATTCCGAGGCCGACCGCGAGGCCAAATACGTCAAACTGGCTGACGAAGCGGTGTGCATCGGCCCGCCGCCGTCGGCGCAGAGCTACCTCAACATGCCGGCCATCATCGCCACGGCGGAAGTGACCGACGCCGAGGCCATCCACCCGGGCTACGGCTTCCTGTCAGAGAACGCCGACTTTGCCGAGCGGGTGGAAAAAAGCGGCTTTACCTTCATCGGCCCGACCTCGGAAGCTATCCGCCTGATGGGCGACAAGGTCTCGGCCAAGCAGGCCATGATCAAGGCCGGCGTACCCTGCGTGCCGGGCTCCGAGGGCGTCTTGCCCGACGACGCCAAGGCCATCGTGCAGGCCGC
>JANLZT010000774.1:0-3372 GCA_031366465.1 Betaproteobacteria bacterium
GTCAGGCGGTGGATCAGCGCGCCGTCGTCGGTCAGCAGCAGCAGGCCGGTGGTGTCCTGGTCGAGCCGGCCCACCGGTTGCACGCCGCGCCGACGCAGCGCCGCCGGCAGCAGCAGCAGCACGCTGGGCCAGTGGCTGGGCTTTTGTGAGCACTCGTAGCCGGCCGGCTTGTGCAGCAGCACCAGGGCCTGGGCCTGGCAGATCCAGGCCTGGCCTTCGACCTCGATGGGCTGGCCCTCGGCCGGATAGGGGGCGGCGGCGTCGGTTTGCACCGCGCCGTCCACCCGCACCAGGCCGGCCTGCAGCAGGCCGGCGCAGGCCCGGCGGCTGCCAAAGCCCTGGCTGAACAGCAGGTCGTCAAGCCGCATCGGTTTTGCGGGGACAGGCGCGGCGATGCCGGGCCGTGCGCTCACTCATGCAGTTCCAGCACTGTCAGGTGCTTGTCGCGGGCCGGCCAGGTCTGGCCGACGATGCGCTCGCTGATCACGCCCGAGCGGAACTCGCCCACCACCGGCCGGCCTGGGCCACCTTGCGGGCCTTGCAGCACGATCTTGCTGGCCGCCACCCCGGCCACACCGGGCGGGATGCCGGGGGCCGGCTGGCCGTCCAGCAGGATCACGTCGCGCGGCAGGCCGAAATAGGCCCGCGGCCGGATGAAACTGACCACCGCCGCCGCGTCCTTGTCGGCATCGGCTAAACGCTCTGGCCGCAGGTTGACGATGTCCGACGAGCGCAAGAACGGTGAGCGGTAGATGTGGGCCACTGCAAACCCCGGCGCCTGCACCACAAATTCGAGCGCGGTCTGGGCGTCGGTGGTCAGCGGGCCCCAGCGGCCGTCGGCGCCGGGCTGGCCGTCCCACAGCGCCGCCCCTTGCCGGGCGCCGGTGTTGGCATCCACCGCGTAGACGCTGACCTGGCCGCCCGCCACCGGCAGGTTGGTGGGGCCGGCTGCGGTGAAGCCGCTGAGCTTGCCGCTGAGCCTGACCTGGGCCTCGGCCAGCACATGCGTGGCAGCGTTGGGCCCGCCTGCAGTGGCCGGCGCGCGGCCAGTGACAAATCGGTAGGCCGCCGCAAAGGCCTCGGGGTGGTAGCTCACCTCGCGGTGGTCGCGGCCGGGCAGCACCCGGTTGTCAGCGCCCTTGAGGGCCGGGCCCTCGAAGGTGATGTTGGTGGGCGTGCCCTTGGCGCCTATCCACACGCCGTCGGGCTGGGCGAACTTGTCGTTGTTGTCCGAGCGCAGCGTCATCCATTTCGGGCCCGGCGTCACCTCGTCGCCGTTGGGGCCCTTGGGGGCGTTCAGGCCCGAGAGAAAAGGCCCGCTGCCGTTGAACTCGTTGTTGGGCCGAAACGCCGGGATCGCCCACACACCGTGGTTGGGCGTGCCGCCCAGGATGGCGTGCGACACCTTGGCCGCGCCGTTGGCGGTGGCCAGGTAGCTGCGGATGGCATTGCCGCCGCGTGAATTGCCCATCAGCACCACTTGCGTGGCGCCGGTGGCGGCCAGCAGCTTGTCGACCTCGGCGGCCAAGTAGCGCTGCTGGTCGTCGGTGCTGCTGCGGCCGTCTTGCGCCACGCCGTTGTCGTCGCGTGCCGACGGGTAGGGGAAGTCCACCGCATGCAGCCGGCTGCGCGGCCAGCCATTGCTCTCCCAGCGCCAGGCGGTGGTGGTCCAGAGCGCGGCGTAGTCACCATTGCCATGCACAAAGACGATGGGCGGCTGGCCAGCAGTCTGGGGGCCGCTGGCGCAGGCGGCCAGCAGGGCGGCAGCCAGCAGGGGGGCCAGGGCGCGCCGGCGCAGCATTGTCGGGAGGGTCATGGGGGTCTCGTCTCGAGGGGGGATGCAGGTGGTGGGGCAGGGCGAGGGGCCTGAGCTTAGCGGCCGGCCCCGGCGCCGATGGGCATCATCATGAGGCCAGGCCCAGGTCGCTGGCACTGGGCAACAGGGGCAGGCCGGGCTGGGCCAGCCCGGTGGCGGCCCGCACGGCATTGAGCACCGCCCGCGCCGTCACCTCGGCCGCCAGCGCGCCCAGCAGGCTGAGCTGGGCGGGGCTGACAGCCGCTTTGCCGCTGCCGCTGCCCCTGCCGCCAGTCGCCAGCGCAAACAGCGCATCGCCGTCGCTGGCCGTGTGCACCGGGTTGATGCTGCGGGCCAGGCCGGCATGGGCCATCGCGGCCAGCTTGTTGGTCTGGGCCTTGGTGAGGCGGGCATCGGTGGCAACGATGCCGATGGTGGTGGCCAGGCCCTCCATCAGCGCTGCCGGCACCTGGCCGGCGCACAGCGCCTGCAGGATGCCCAGCGGTCGGGCGCCGTCGGCACTGCGGGCGCCGGCCACCACCTGGCCGTTGGCCGGGTTGACCACATCGCCGATGGCATTCACCGCCACCAGCGCCCCCACTGTGATCGAGCCGACCTTGATCGACGCGCTGCCGATGCCGCCCTTCATCGCATGCTGGATGCCAAACAGCTTGCCCACGCTGGCACCGGCCCCCGCGCCCACACTGCCCTGGGCCGGCGCAGCGCTGCTGGCGGCCTGGCAGGCGGCAAAACCGGCAGCGGCATCGGGGCGGATGCCGGCATCGCCCAGCCACAGGTCGAACAGCACGGCGGCCGGCACGATGGGGATCCGGACCGGGCCCACCGCAACGCCGTGGCCCTGCGCCTCCAGCCAACGCATCACGCCGTCGGCGGCGGCCAGGCCAAAGGCGCTGCCGCCGGTGAGCAGCACTGCATGCACCACCTCGATGGTGGCCAGCGGGTGCAGCAGATCGGTCTCGCGGGTGCCGGGTGCGGCGCCGCGCACGTCCACCCCGGCCACCACGCCAGCCTCGCACAGCAGCACCGTGCAGCCGGTGGGGCGGCGGCTGTCGGTGAAGTGGCCGACTTTCAAGCCGGCGATGTCGGTGATGGCGCCTGGGAACATGGGGATGGGCAAAAGAACTGTGCTGGCAGACCCCGCCCGTGTTAGGCGAGAGCTGGCGGCTTGCTGGGCGCCACAGGTGCAACCCAGCTACCGCTACGGATCCGGCTTTGCCGGGCCGTCAGCGGCGCCCCCCTGGGGGGGAGGCGCCGAAGGCGCCTTCGGGGGGGGGGTTACGCAAAGACCCCGGCGGCGTCCTGCATCGCCGCCGACACCTCGCCCAGGTGGTGCAGGGTGTCGCCATAGGCCATCTCCAGCATCGTCAGGCGCTTGAAGTAGTGGCTGCTGATGTATTCATCGGTCACGCCGATGCCGCCGTGGATCTGGGTGCATTGCTGGCCCACAAAACGCATGCTCTGGCCCAGTTGCACCTTGGCCTGGCTGAGCGCGCGGCGGCGCTGCGGTGCCGGCTCGCCCAGCTTCAAGCTGGCGAAATAGCTCATCGAGCGGCCCA
>JANLZT010000786.1:0-2580 GCA_031366465.1 Betaproteobacteria bacterium
TTGGGCTTCCTGTTGGCAAAGCCAGGCCGCCGCGGCCGCTGCGGCCGCCGCCAGCAGTGCGCGCCGCCGCATCAAGCCCCCGCCTGGCTCATCAGCTGAGCCGGCCCTTCACCAGGGCGGCCGCGTCGGCCAGGGCCACCACGCTGGCCTGGGCCTCGCGCCGGCCCTGCAGCTCCACCGTACCGGCCTTCAGGCCGCGGTCAGAGATGACGATGCGCTGGGGCACGCCGATCAGCTCCCAGTCGGCAAACATCGCGCCGGGTCGCTCACCGCGGTCGTCCAGCAGCACGTCCACGCCGGCCGCCAGCAGTTGCTGGTGCAGCGCGTCGGCAGCAGCCTGCACCTCGGGCGAGCGCTCATGGCCGATGGCGCAGATCACCGCCTCAAAGGGTGCGATGGCGGCCGGCCAGACGATGCCGCGCTCATCGTGGTTTTGCTCGATGGCCGCGCCCAGGATGCGGGTGACGCCGATGCCGTAGCAGCCCATCTCCATCCAGCGCGGCTTGCCGGTCTCGTCCAGGAAACTGGCGTTCATGGACTTGGAATACTTGGTGCCCAGGTAGAAGACATGGCCCACCTCGATGCCGCGCTGGATCGCCAGCAGCCCCTGGCCATCGGGTGAGGCATCGCCGGCCACCACGTTGCGCAGGTCGGCCACCGCGTCGGGCTCGGGCAGATCGCGGCCCCAGTTGACGCCGGTGAGGTGGAAGCCGGCCTCGTTGGCACCACAGACAAAATCGCTCATCGCCGCCACCGTGCGGTCGGCGATCACCTTGACGGGCTTGGTCAGACCGATCGGCCCCAAATAGCCCGGCTTGCAGCCGAAGTGGTCCTCGATCTCAGCCACCGTTGCAAAGCGCCAGCCGGCCTCCAAGCCCGCCAGCTTGCCGGCCTTGACCTCGTTCAGGTCGTGGTCACCGCGCAGCAGCAACAGCCAGACGGTGGCCTGGGCGATGTCGCCTTTGTCGCCCAGCGTGTCGGTGGCCAACACCAGGCTCTTGACGGTGTGCGCCAACGGCAGGCCCAGCAATTCGGCCACGTCGGCGCAGGTGCTCTTGCCCGGGGTGGGGGTTTTGACCATGGCCTGGCTGGCCTCGCCGCGCGGGGCCGCTGGGGCCAGCGCCTCGGCCAGCTCGATGTTGGCGGCATAAGCGCTGGTCGGGCAGTAGACGATAGCGTCCTCGCCGGTGTCGGCGATCACCTGGAACTCGTGCGACAAATCGCCACCGATGGCGCCTGAGTCGGCCGACACCGCCCGGTACTGCAGGCCGAAGCGGTCAAAGATGCGCTGGTAGGCCTCAAACATAATCTGATAACTCTTGGCCGCAGCGGCCGGATCGCGGTCAAACGAGTAGGCATCCTTCATCGTGAACTCGCGCCCGCGCATGATGCCAAAGCGCGGCCGGCGCTCGTCCCGGAACTTGGTCTGGATGTGGTAGAAATTTTTGGGCAGTTGCTTGTAGCTGCGCAGCTCTTGCCGGGCGATGTCGGTGATGACCTCTTCGCTGGTGGGCTGGAGGATGAAGCTGCGGTCGTGGCGGTCTTTGACGCGCAGCAGCTCGGGGCCATAGGCCTGGAAGCGGCCACTCTCTTGCCACAGCTCGGCCGGCTGCACCAGCGGCATCAACAACTCAACCGCACCGGCCCGCATCATCTCGTCGCGGATGATGGCCTCGACCTTGCGGATCACCCGCAGCCCCATCGGCATATAGCTGTAGATGCCCGCTGCCAGGCGCTTGATCATGCCGGCCCGCATCATCAGCCGGTGGCTCACCACCTCGGCCTCGGCGGGGGCTTCTTTGAGGGTGGAAACGAAGAACTGGGAGGCTTTCATCGGCGCGGAAACGGTGGGGGTTTTTGTCCGGGCCCTGCGGACAAAGGGGCCGGCGAGCGGCCACTGTGCCGAGGGTCGGTGTTGCGGCCGGCGTAGCGACCGAACTTGCGGCTGACTCATGCGGGTAACCGAGCTTCGCGACCCGCACCGCGCAGGTGCAATAATGATTTCAATCCAAATTTCGAGGTTTGATTATGCTCGACCGGGAAGGCTTCAGGCCTAACGTCGGCATCATCCTGCTCAACTCACGCAACCAGGTGTTCTGGGGCAAAAGGCTGCGCACCCACTCGTGGCAATTCCCCCAGGGCGGCATCAAGTACGGTGAGGCGCCCGAGCAGGCCATGTTGCGCGAGCTGCATGAAGAAGTGGGGCTGCTGCCCGAGCATGTGCGCATCCTGGCGCGCACCCGCGATTGGCTGCGCTACGAGGTGCCGGACCACTTCATCCGCAAGGACGCGCGCGGCCACTACCGCGGCCAGAAGCAGATCTGGTTCCTGCTGCGCCTGCTGGGCCGCGACAGTGATCTTGACCTGCGCGCCACCGACCACCCCGAGTTCGACGCCTGGCGCTGGAATGAGTACTGGGTGCCGCTGGACCTGGTGATCGAGTTCAAGCGCGATGTCTACCAGATGGCGCTCAATGAACTGGCCCGCTTTGTGCCGCACAACCACTACCACAACCGCTACCTGCGTGGCAACGGCCGGATGCAGCACCATGACGATGACCCGGGGCCGACCACCGCCTCG
>JANLZT010000054.1:0-8858 GCA_031366465.1 Betaproteobacteria bacterium
ATGATGCTGGGCATCAGCGGCCGGCCCGAGAGCATCGACGGCCAGAGCATGGAGCCGATGAGTGGCCACGGCCTGCAGGTGGCCTCGATCGGCTTCTTGGTCGATGCCGACCAGGCCATGATCTGGCGCGGCCCGATGGCCACCCAGGCCCTCGACCAGTTGCTGCGCCAGACCAACTGGAAGGACGTGGACTACCTGATCGTCGACATGCCGCCCGGCACCGGCGACATCCAGTTGACGTTGAGCCAGCGGGTGCCGATCACCGGCGCCATCATCGTCACCACGCCGCAGGACATCGCGCTGCTCGACGCCAAGAAGGGCTTGTCGATGTTCGAGAAGGTGGGCGTGCCCATCCTGGGCCTGGTCGAGAACATGGCGGTGCACATCTGCTCCAACTGCGGCCATGTCGAGCACATCTTCGGCGCCGACGGCGGCAAGAAGATGGCCGCCCAGTACAAGCTGGACTACCTGGGTGCGCTGCCGCTGACCATGAGCATCCGCGAGCAAGCTGACTCGGGCCGGCCCACCGTGGTGGCCGACCCCGACGGCGAGATTGCCGCCATCTACAAGGCCGTGGCGCGCCAGGTGGCGGTCAAGATCGCCGACAAGGCCAAGGATTTCTCCAGCAAGTTCCCGAGCATCAAGGTCAGCAAGGACACTTGAGGCTGCGCGCCGGTCAGGCGACGGCGGCCTCCCAGGGCGGCAGGTCAGCGGCGGCGGGGGGTGTGGCGGCTGGGGCTGCGGCGGGGGCTGCCACAGCAGGCGCCGCCTCGCCCAACACCGCCTCGCCGCCCAGCGCATCGATCAGGTCGCCGATCAGCGCGGCCAGCTCACCGGTGGCGATGGCTGCATCGGCATCGAAGTGGTCGTCCTTGCTGGTCGAGCCGGCTTGGATTACGCCGTCCAGAAAGCTGATCTTCTTGATCTGCAGGCCCTCGGTCAGCAGGAAGGACACCCGGCCCTGCCAGCTCAGGGCCAGCCGGGTGGGCTGCTTGCCGGCGACGATGTGCGCGCGGATCTCGGCGATGTCGAGGGCGTGGCGGGCATAGCGCACCAGCGGCTTTTCACCGTCTGCGGCCTTGAGCTCGCAGTCGCGGTCGATGCTGAAGCCGGCCGGCGCGTCGCCGCTGGCCAGCCACTCGGCCATCGCTGCGGACGGCGAGACGGCGGTGTTGACCAGCACCGCCGAGAGCCCCGGCAGGGCCTGGCTCAGCGCCGTCAGCACCTCGTCGGCCCGGTTGACGCTGCTGGCGGCTATCACCAGCAGGCGCTCGGCCGGCGCGATCCACACCTTGATCGTGGCGCGCTTGGTGAATGCCATCGGCAGCAGGTCCAGCAGGGCCTGGTCCTTCAGCTCGTTGCGCTGCTTTTTGCCGGGCTTGCGGCCGGTCTGCTTCTCCACCTGGGCGGCCAGCGCGTCCACTTGGCGCTTGACCACCGCGCCAGGCACCATTTTTTGCTCGACCATCAACTGCAGCAGCCATTGGCCCTGGATGGCCTCGATCAGCGGCCCGTGGTCGTCGCCGCGCGGCGGCACCCAGCCTGATGAGCGGGCCTGGGTCAGGCCACATTCGGCAAAACGCGCGGCGCCCAGCGCCTCGTCGATCTGGGCCACGGTGGCCGACCAATCGGCGCCCAGGCGGTAAATCAGCAGGTTCTTGAACATTCGGCTTGGTCCGGGGCGGCGCTGCCGCCGCCCGCAAAAAGGCGCGATTGTGCCTGTCGCAGCACCAGGGCCCGGGCCGGCGCCAGGCGCTACGATGCGCGGCTTGACCCTGCGCATCCCCGCTCCCTCCTGGCGCCCCGGCCTGCATTGGCTGCTGTGGCTGGCCCTGCTGTTGCCGGTGGCCCAGTCGGCCGCGCAGTGGCATGGCGCGGCCCATGCCCTGCAAGAGGCCGGTGGCCAGCGCCAAGACCCGCCCTCGACCGATGCCCCGCGCTGCGAGCTTTGCGCGGCGGCGGCGGTGCTGGGCGCCGGTGGGCTGGCGGCGCTGCCGCTGGCGCTGCCGGGCTGGCTGGCGCGCTTTGCGGTGCCGGCCGTCGGCCCCGGCCAGGTCTGGCTCGCAGCCACCACCCCGGTCTACCGCAGCCGCGCGCCGCCCTTCGCTGTCGCTTGATCGATCTGGCCACGCCGGGCCGCCCCAAGGGCGGCGCGGCGGCTTCCGATTCACCGACACAAAGTGAGTTCCCATGCATCCCCTGTTGCCGGCCAGCCTTGCGCTGGCCCTGGCCACGCCACTTTTGGCGCGGGCCGACACCCCTCCCACCGACCTCGGCGCGCTGCGCCAGGAGATCGAGGCGATCCGGTCCGACTACCAGGCCCGCCTGCAGGCGCTGGAGCAGCGCCTGCGGGCGGCTGAAGCGGCGCTAGCCACGCCACCACTAACTCCCCCGCCGGCACCCCTGCCGGCGGCCCTGCCAGCACCCCAGCCGGCGCCCGGCGGCAGCGGCGGCGCGAATGCCTTCAACCCGGCGATGTCGCTGATCCTCTCGGGCCTCTACACCCGCACCACGCAAGACCCGGCGGCCTATGCGTTGCGGGGCTTTTTGCTGCCGGCGGGCACCGAGGCCGGCCCGGGCCGCCGGGGACTCAGCCTGGCCGAGACCGAGCTGGGCCTGGCCGCCAGCATCGACCCGTGGTGGCGCGGCGCGGCCAGCATCGCGCTGCACCCCGACAACAGCCTGTCGGTCGAGGAGGCCTATGTGCAGACCACCGCGCTGGGCCACGGCCTGTCGCTCAAGGCCGGCCGTTTCCTGTCGGGCGTGGGCACGCTCAATGCCCGGCATGCCCACACCTGGGATTTTGTCGACCAGCCGCTGGCCTACCAGGCGATGCTGGGCACCCAGTTGGCCGACGATGGCCTGCAGGCCACCTGGCTGGCGCCCACCGAGCTGTTCGTCGAGCTGGGCCTGGAGCTGGGCCAGGGCCGCAGCTTCCCCGCTGGCGCCGCGCCGCGCAACGGTGCCGGCTTGGTGGCAGTCACCTGGCATGCCGGCGGCGACCTGGGCGCCAGCCACAGTTGGCGGGTGGGGCTGTCCGCCCTGGGCGCGCGCGCCGACGAGCAGGCCCTGCTGGGCCTGAGCCCGGCCGGCGCGGTGGTCAACAGCGCTTTTACCGGGCGAACCCGGGTCACCATCGCCGATGCGGTCTGGAAATGGGCGCCCAACGGCAATGCAACGCGCACCAGCCTGACGCTGCAGGGCGAGTACTTGCGCAGCGTGCGCAGCGGCAGCCTGCTGGTCGATCCATTGGGTGCGGCCAGCGGCGGCAGCTACCGCGCGGTGCAGTCCGGCGGCTATCTGCAGGCGGTCTACCAGTTCATGCCGCGCTGGCGGGTGGGCCTGCGCAGCGAGCGGCTGGACGGCAGGGCGCCGGACTACGGCCCCAATGCCGGCCTGCTGGCAGCCGGCGGCCAGCGGCCGGCCAAGCAGTCGCTGATGGTCGATTTCAGCCCCAGCGAGTTCTCGCGCATCCGGCTGCAAGCCGCGCAGGACCGCTCCCGGCCCGGCAGCCCGGATGCCCAGCTGTTTTTGCAATACCAGATGAGCCTGGGCGCGCATGGCGCGCACAGCTACTGACGTGATCGGAGCCTTCGCCATGAAACCCAAATTCAAATCCCTGGCTCGCTTTGCGCTGCTGTGGGCCCTGGTGCTGCCCGCAGCCCCGGCCCAGGCGGCCTTGCGCGTGCTGGCCTGCGAGCCCGAATGGGGCGCGCTGGCCCAAGTGCTGGGTGGCACCCTGGTCGAGGTCTCGGTCGCCACCACCGCGCTGCAGGACCCGCACCAGATCCAGGCCCGGCCCAGCCTGATCGCCCGCGCCCGCAATGCCGACCTGCTGGTCTGCACCGGCGCCGAGCTGGAAGTCGGCTGGCTGCCGGTGCTGTTGCAGCAATCGGCCAATGCCCGGGTGCAGCCCGGCCAGCCCGGCAACTTTGCGGCCGCCGATTTTGTGCAAAAGCTCGATGTGCCGGCCAGCCTGGACCGCGCCATGGGCGACGTGCATGCCGCCGGCAATCCGCACATCCAGACCGACCCGCGCGCCATCGCGCTGGTGGCGGTGGCCCTGGCGGCGCGCCTGCAGCAGCTGGACCCGGCGCATGCCGCCGACTACGCCCGCAACCAGGCCAGCTTTGGCCAGCGCTGGCAGGCAGCGCTGCTGCGCTGGACGGCCCAGGCCGCGCCGCTGAGGGGCCTGCCGGTGGTGTCGCAGCACAAGGCCTTTGTCTACCTCTACGACTGGCTGGGCCTGCAGGAGGTGGCGGTGCTGGAGCCCAAGCCCGGGGTCGAGCCCACCGCCTCGCACCTGCAGGCGGTGCAGGCGGCGCTGCGGGCCAGGCCGGCACGCCTGGTGATCCATGCCGCCTACCAGGACCCGCGGCCGTCCGAATGGCTGAGCAAGAACACCGGCATCGCGGTGGTCAAGCTGCCTTTCACGGTGGGCGGCAGCGACGCCGCGCAGGATTTGTTCGGCCTGTTTGACGACAGCGTGGCGCGCCTGCTGGCGGGCGCGGCCCAGCGGCCATGAACTGGGCCGCGCTTGATTGGGCCGCGCTCGATTGGGGCATCCTCGGCCCGGCCTTGCTGGCCGGCCTGCTGGTGCTGGCCACCCATGTGCCGCTGGGCATGCAGGTGCTGGACCGGGGCATCGTCTTCATCGACCTGGCCATCGCCCAGATCGCTGGCCTGGGGGTGATCGCGGCCGACGCGGCGGGCTGGCCCGAGGGCGGCCTGGCAGTGCAGGCCGCTGCGGTGGGCGCGGCCCTGCTGGGGGCCTGGCTGCTGACCTGGACCGAGCGCAAGGCGCCGGCCCAGCAAGAGGCGCTGATCGGCGTGATGTTCATCCTGGCGGCCTGCGCCGGCATCCTGCTGCTGGCCGGCAACCCGCATGGCGGTGAGCACTTGAAGGAGCTGCTGGTCGGCCAGATCCTGTGGGTCAGCACACCGCAGTTGCTGTGGCTGGCGGCGGTGACCGCGCTGCTGTTGCTGGCGCTAAGCCTGGGCTGGGTCGACAAGTTGGGGCGCTTCGGCTTCTACGCGGTGTTTGCGTTGGCGGTCACCGCGTCGGTGCAGCGGGTGGGGGTCTACCTGGTGTTCGCCAGCCTGATCATCCCGGCGTTGGCCACCCGGGCCTGGCAGGGGCCGCGCCGCCAGGCCTGGGCCTATGCGCTGGGGGCGGCCGGTTATGCGGGCGGGCTGGCGCTGTCGGCCTGGTTCGACCTGCCGTCGGGCGCGCTGATCGTCTGGGCCCTGGCGCTGTGCGGGATGGTCCTGGTGGGGCTGCAGCGGGCGCTGGCGGGCCGGGCGGGCTGACCGCAGGTCAGGGCTTGGCGCCAGTTGGGCGCAGGGGTATCCGCAGCTCGCAGCGGATGCCGCGCGGCGTGGCCTCGCGCCACTGCACCTGGCCGCCCAGCAGTTTGACGCGCTTGCGCACCCCGCCCAGGCCCAGTCCGTGGCTCCAGGCGCCGGGCTCGCGGCCGATGCCGTCGTCGCTGATGACCAGCGTGAACTGGCCCCGATCCACCTGCGCCGACACCTCCACCTGGCTGGCCCGGGCATGGCTGATGATGTTGTTGACCAGCTCGCGGATCACCCGCGTCAGGCCCGACCACTGCACCACATTGAGGGTGAGATCGCGGTCGATGCTGAACGACCACTGCAGGTCACAGCCGGTGGCGGTCAGGCGCTGGCTCAGGTCGGCCTTCCACTCGGCCGCCGCGTGCGACAGCCGGTGGTTGGACGCCGCCAGGCCCCGGGTCAGCGTCTTCAGGTCTTGCAGGGTGTGGCGGATGTACTCCTCGATTTCGGCGTTGGGCGCCTTGTACATCAGGGTCAGCAGGCGCGCGCCGATGTCATCGTGCAGGTCTTGCGCGATGCGGGTGCGCTCCTCGGTGCGGCCGCGCTCGACCGCCCGGTCATAGGCCACCGCGCGGCCCAGTTGGTCGATCAGGCGCTCGGCGAGCTGCAGGTCGTCGGGGCTGAACAGGCGCCGGCCCTGGCGCGCATGGCGCAGCACGATGCTGCCCGGCGCGCTGGCCTGCGCTTGGCCGTCGGCCATCGCCGGGATCGGCACCACCAGGGTCGAGCCGTCCCGGGTGACCCGCACCCGCGACACGGTCTGGCCGCTGCGGCTGACGTCCAGCGGGTCGAACACCTCGCGCAGCAGGTCGGTGATCTGGCGCTCGGCCTGCTCGGGCGCGGGCTCGAGCGCGCGGGCCACCCGGTACAGGCTGTCGAAGAGGCGCTCGGCGCTGATGCCGGTCGAGCCCGTCAACTGGGCCAGGATCCAGCGCCGGGCCATCGCATACAGGCCGGCCGACAAGCCCACCGCCGCCACCAGCGACGCGCCGGGGCCAAGGTCGAGCACGGTCTCGAACAGCAAGTCCAGCGAGGTCGCCACGCTGCTGATGCCGGCCAGCAGGGCCAGCTCGCGCAGCATGCGGCGCGAGCGCGACAAAAACGGCCCCAGCAGCATCAGCGACGCGACAAAGACATGCCACAGCACCGACCCGATCAAGGCCACGCCGTGCGGCCCGGGCCCGGTCTGGTCGGCCAGTGCCTGGGCGGCAGTGAGCAGCGCCAGCGTGACCACTGCGGCCAGCACCAGGCGCTGCAGCAACCGCGCCATTGGCCCGCCGTGGCGTTGCCGCGAGCGCTGCAGCAGGCCCACCGCCACCAGGCCGGCGCCGAGTGTCCAGCCCTGGGCCCACCACCAGGCGCCGGGCAGCCAGCCGCCCAGCAAAGCCGCCAGCAGCGCGGCCGCCAGGCCCCAGGTGAGCAGCGCTGCGTGGCGCGGCCGGGCCAGGCGTTGCGGGTAGAGCGCGGCCAGGTGCACCATCGCGGCGGCCACCATCAGGTCTGCGCCCCAGCGCAGAGCCAGGTCATGGGCCACCAGCCAGGCCGGTGAGCCCAGGCCAGGCAGCAGCTCGGCGGCGATCAGCAGCAGGTTCAGGCTTTGCGCCAGCGCCATCAGCGCAAACAGCCCGGCAGCCCGGCCGGGCTGGTTTTGCACCACCAGGCCCGCCGCCAGCAGCAGCGCCAGGGCCAGGCCCGCCAGCAGCCAGGTGGCCAGCCCCAGGCCGCCCAGGCCGCGGCTGGGCACCGGCAGCGCGGCCTGATCGGGCGGCGCAAAGAGCAGGGTCAGGCGCGCTTGCTGCAGCGCCGTGGCGATGCGCTGGCGCGCCAGCAACTGCTCGGCGCGGCTGGCATCGCCCACGATCCATCGCGGCATCTGGGCCGCACCGGCGGCGGCGGTCTCGATGCGCTGCCCGTCCGGCAGCAACAGCGCCTGGACCCGTTGCCCGACCCAGGGCTTGTGCAGGGCATTGCTGCTGGCCGCCAGGGTGGGTGCGCCACTGTCGCCGGGCTGCCAGTGCAGCGCCAGGTGGGGCCCGCTGGCCAGCAATTGCAGCCACAGCAGCACCATCACCGCCGCCACCAGCCCCCAGGCCAGCAGGCGGGCCGCGCGGTCATGGGGCGGGCGCCTGCCGGCACCTTGGCCCTTGCCCAGGCCCTGCTCAAGCCAGTGGGCTTCGAGCCGGGAGTCCTCGTGGGGGTCGGCCGCTGGTTGCGGCGGCGCGGCGGCCGTCATCGTCGGGCCTGGCACCAGCTTGCTGGTGGTCTAGACCAGGCCTTGCTTGGTGGCCAGCACCGCAGCCTCGGCGCGGCTGGACACATTGAGCTTTTTGTAGATGGACTTGATGTGGTCGTTGACGGTGAACCACTTGATGCCCATCAGGCTGGCGATCTCCTTGATCGTGAAGCCCTTGCTCAGGTAGGTGAGCACCTCGTTCTCGCGCGGCGTCAGGCGCTCATGGTCGGGCACCTTCTCGATCGGCACCGGCGCGCTGGTGGTGACGAAATCCAGCGGCATCGAAAACCCTGAATCCATCGCCCGGCCGCCGCCCCGGTGGCCGTGGCGGAAGTGGGTGAGCAGGCGGCGCGCGATGGCCGGCGACAAGGGCGGCTGGCCGCGCACGATTTTTTGCAACTCTTCGACCAGCACCTCGAAGCGGTCTTCTTTGAGCAAGTAGCCGTCGGCACCGCATTGCAGGGCCGGGAACAGGTGGTCGTCGTCGGAGTAGAGGGTGGTGACGATCTTGGTGGCGGGGTATTGGGTCAGCTCATTGAGCAGCTCCATGCCATTGCCGTCGGGCAGCTCAAGATCGACCAGGATCAGCTTGAAGGGATCGACCCCATGCATGCCACTGGCGCCGCCGGCCACCTGGATGCGGGCGCGCGCGGATTCTAGGTCACCGGCCTCGGTGATGGTGATGGCATCGCTGAAGCTCTCCCGCACCACCCGGCACAAGAAGCTGCGTGCTACCGGGTTGTCCTCCAGGATCAGTACTTTGACTACCATTGTCGATTTCTCCCGTCGCGCATGCTAGCGCAGTTGGCTTGCGGCAGGCCGCGCTGCCAAGGCCCTAACCGCCCAGGCAAGCGCCTGCTGCGGGCAGCGCTTTCAGCCGGGCGGATTGGCCAGGCCGCCTGCCTACAATCTCGGCAATGCGCATCCTGATTGCAAACGACGACGGCTATCTGGCGCCCGGGCTGGCGGCCCTGGTGGCTGCGGTGCAAGGCCTGGGCGAGATCGAGGTGATTGCGCCCGAGCAGAACGCCAGCGGCACCTCCAATGCGCTCACTTTGAACCGGCCGCTGCAGGTGTTTGAGGCTGTCAACAGCCAGCCACGGCTGCGATTCGTGAACGGCACGCCGTCCGATTGCGTGCATGTGGCGCTGACCGGGCTGCTGGGCTACCGGCCCGATCTGCTGCTGTCGGGCATCAACCAGGGCGCCAACATGGGCGACGACACGCTGTATTCAGGCACCGTCGCGGCGGCGATGGAGGGCTATCTGTT
>JANLZT010000091.1:0-7117 GCA_031366465.1 Betaproteobacteria bacterium
TGAACACGCCCAATTCTTCGAAGGCGGCAAAGGCATCGGCCGACAGCACCTCGGCCCATTTGTAGCTGTAGTAGCCGGCCGAGTAGCCGCCGGCAAAGATGTGCGAGAACGCATGCTGGAAGCGGTTGAAGGCCGGCGGCGGGTTGACGCTGACCTCCTGGCGCACCTCGTCGAGCACGCCCTGCACCCGGCCGGGCGCACCGGCCTCGGTGTGGATGCGCATGTCGAACAGCGCAAACTCGACTTGCCGCAGCGTCTGCAGCCCGCTCTGGAAGTTGCGCGCGGCCAGCATGCGCTCGAACAAGCTGCGCGGCAGCGCCTCGCCAGTGTCCACATGGGCGCTCAGGCGCGACAGCACGGGCCATTCCCAGCAGAAATTTTCCATGAACTGGCTGGGCAGCTCCACCGCGTCCCATTCAACCCCGGCGATGCCCGAGACCGCCAGCTCGTCGACCTGGGTGAGCATGTGGTGCAGGCCGTGGCCGAACTCGTGGAACAGCGTGATCACATCGTCGTGGGTCAGCAGGGCTGGCCGGTCTTTGCCGTCAACCTGGCCCACCGGCGACGCAAAGTTGCACACCAGCTGGGCCACCGGTGTCTGCAGGCCGGCAGCGGCCGTGGCGCTGTCCGGGCGCTGCCAGCGGCTGCGCACCACATCCATCCAGGCACCGGGCCGCTTGCCGGGCCGGGCATAGGGGTCGAGGTAGAACTGGCCCACCAGTTGCGGCGCGGCGTCACCGGCCGGGCCGGGCCGCTCGATGCGGTAGAAGCGCACGCTGTCGTGCCAGACCTCGGCCTGGTCGGGGCGGATGCGCACCTCGAACAGGGTCTCGACGATGTGGAACAGGCCTTCGAGCACCCGCGGCTCGGTGAAGTAGGCCTTGACCTCCTGCTCGCTGAAGGCGTAGCGCGACTCCTTGAGCTTCTCGGACGCAAAAGCCATGTCCCAGGCCTGCAGGTCGGTCAGGCCCAGGTTCTCGGCGGCAAAGCCCCGCAACTCGGCCAGGTCGCGCTCGGCATGCGGGCGGGCGCGGCGGGCCAGATCGCGCAGGAAATCCAGCACCTGCTGGGGCGACTCGGCCATCTTGGGCACCATCGACTGGTGGGCGAAGCTGGCGTGGCCCAGCAGCGCCGCCTCCTCAGCCCGCAGTTGCAGCAGCTCGGTCATCAGCGGGCCGTTGTCGCGCGCGGCCGGGCCTGACTCGCTGGCGCGGGTGACATAGGCCCGGTAGAGCTGCTCGCGCAGGGACCGGTCCAGCGCGTACTGCATCACCGGCAGGTAGACCGGCATGTGCAGGGTCAGCTTGTGGTGGTCGGGTTGGCCATCGGCGCTGGCGGCGGCGTGGGTCTGCTGGCAGACATCCTCGGGCACGCCGGCCATTTGATCGGGCGTGGCCAGCAGCGAGAAGCCATCGGTGGCGTCCAGCACATGCTCGCTGTACTGCTGGCCCAGCTCGGCACTGCGCTCCTGGATGGCGGCAAAGCGGGCCTTGGCGGCGCCCTGCAGCTCAGCGCCTGAGAGCACGAAGTCGCGCATCGCGTGGTCCAGGGCCTGGCGGCGTGCCGGCGCCAGCGCGGCTGCGCCCGGGGCGGTGGCCACCGCCTTGTACTTGGCATACAGCCGCTCGTCGGCGCCCAGGCGGGTGTGAAATTCAGTGACGCGGCCCAGATTGGCGTTGTAGGCCTCGCGCAGCTCGGGCGTGTTGGCCACCGCATTGAGGTGGCCCACGGCGGCCCAGGCCATGGACAAACGCTCCAGCGGCACGTCCAGCACCACCGAGAGCGCGTCGTAGTCGGGCGCCACCGCGGCGCTGACCGCGCGTTCCAGCGCGGCATCGGCCGCAGGCAGCAGGGCGTCGAGTGCCGGCGTGATGTGCTCGGGCCGGATCTCGGCAAATCGGGGCAGGTCGGCGGGGCTCAGCAGCGGGTTGCTCATGGGGGATCTCCGAAAATATTTGAGCCTAACGGGCGGCGCGCTCGGCCGCTTCCAGCGTGTTGACCAGCAGCATCGTGATGGTCATGGGCCCGACGCCGCCCGGCACCGGGGTTAGCCAGCCAGCCACCGTGCTGACGGCTTCAAAGTCGACATCGCCGCACAGCTTGCCCGCATCATCGCGGTTCATGCCCACGTCAATCACCATGGCACCGGGCTTGACCATGTCGCGGGTGACGGTGTTGCGCCGCCCCACGGCGGCCACGATCACATCGGCCTGGCGGGTGAACAGCCCCAGGTCGGGGGTGGCGCTGTGGCAGACCGTGACCGTGGCATTGGCTTGCAGCAGCAGCAGCGCCATCGGCTTGCCCACGGTGTTGCTGCGGCCTATCACCACCGCATGCTTGCCCTGGAGCGGCAGGCCGGTGGACTCGATCAGCTTCATGCAGCCATAGGGCGTGCAGGGGCGAAAGCCCGGCAGGCCGGCCAGCAGCTCACCGGCACTGCGCACCGAGTAGCCGTCCACGTCCTTGGCGGTGGCGATGGTCTCGATCACGCGCAGCGGGTTGATGTGGCGGGGCAGCGGCATCTGCACCAGGATGCCGTGGACCGTCGGGTCGGCATTTAGCGCCTGCAGCCGGGCCAGCAGGTCGGCCTCGCTCAGGGTGGCGTCGTATTTCTCCAGCACCGAGTGCAGGCCGGCCTCCAGACAGGCCTTGACCTTGTTGCGCACGTAAATTGCCGAGGCCGGGTCTTCGCCCACCAGGATCACCGCCAGGCCCGGCCGGACGCCGCGCGCGCCCAGCACGGCCACCCGCTGGGCCACCTCAGCGCGGATTTGTTGCGACAGCGCAGTGCCACTGATGAGTTGAGCGGGCATGGACGGGGCTGGTTTGGCAATGCTGGTTTGGCAACGAAAGAGGCCGCTGGCTTGCAGCGGCCTCGTCCGGGTGCCTGATGGTGGGGAGCAGGGGCTGCCTGGCGGGCCGCGCTGCTCAGGCCTTGGCCGCAGCGGTGTTGGCGCCGAGTGCGATCTTCAGCAGGTCGGCCACGGTGTTGGCGTTCAACTTCTCCATGATGTTGGCGCGGTGCGCCTCCACCGTCTTGATGCTGATGCCCAAATCGTCGGCGATTTGCTTGTTCAGGCGGCCGGCGACGATGCGCTCGAGCACCTGCGCCTCGCGGGTGGTCAGGCGCGACAGCAGTGCGTCGCGGCTGGCCTGCTCCTGGTGCTGGCTGAACGCTGATCGGGCTTGATCGAGCATGCGCTCGACCAGGCCGATCAACTCGTCCTCTTTGAAAGGCTTCTCGATGAAATCCATCGCGCCTTTCTTCATCGTCGTCACTGCCATCGGCACATCGCCATGGCCGGTGATGAAGACCACCGGCAGCGGGCTCTTGCGCTCCAGCAGGCGGTCTTGCAACTCCAGCCCGCTCATGCCGTCCATGCGGATGTCGGCGATCAGGCAAGCCACTTCACGCGGGTCGAAACGGCTCAGGAAACTCTCGGCCGAATCGAAGCACTTGACGCGGTAGTCCTTGCCTTCGAGCAGCCACTGCAGCGAATCTCGCACCGCCTCGTCGTCATCGACGACATAGACGGTGCCCTTCTTGGGGATCAGGCTCATTCAGATATCTCCGTGCTGCGCACTGCGATGTATGAGCCTTTCGGGCGGCCGGGCAGGCTCATGAGTAGTTTCTGGCGGTGGGGCCCGGCAGCGGCCCTGGGCGGGTGGGTTCACTGGCATCGAGCGTTGGGCCATCGGGGCGATGGGCCAGCGGGGTCTCCTCAAGCCGCGCAGTGGTTTCAACAGGCAGGGTGAAAGCAAATTTGCAGCCCGTCACAAGCGCGCCATTGTAGAGGTTCTGGGCCTTGATCCGGCCCCGGTGGCTCTCGATGATGGACCGGCACAGCGACAGGCCGATGCCCATGCCCTCAGCCTTGGTGGAGAAGAAAGCCTCGTAAAGCCGGGCGATCACCTCATCGGGCAGGCCCGGGCCCATGTCGGTGACGCTGAACTCGATCACGCCGCCTTCTTCGGGGCTGTGGCGCGGTATCACCCGCAGCTCGATGTGGCGGCGGGTGGCCGGCAAACCCGCGCTGTCGATGGCCTCGGCGGCGTTCTTGAGCAGGTTCAGCAGCACCTGCTCGATCAGGATCGGGTCGCACATCAGGTCGGGCAGGCGGCGCGCCACATAGTGCTGGATGGCCACGTTGCGGCGCCGCAGCTCGATGCTGGCCAGCTCCACCGCGTCTTCGACGATGGCCTTGGCCTGCGAGCGCAATCGCTGCGGCTCGCTCTTTTTCACAAAGGCGCGGATGCGGTGGATGATCTGCCCGGCGCGTTCGGCCTGGCGCGCGGTCTTGCCCAGCGCGGCGATCAGCGCCTCGCGGTCGATGGCGTCGGCCTTGACCCGCGAGACCATGCCGTTGCAGTAATTGGTGATGGCGGTCAGCGGCTGGTTCAGCTCATGCGCCACCGACGATGCCATCTCGCCCATCGTGATCAGCCGGCTCGATACCTGCGCCTTCTCGGCCTGGTTGGCGGCCAGCTCTTCGGCGCGGCGGCGGGCGGTGACATCGGTAGCGATCAGCATCTGCGCCAGGCGGCCGTCGGTCCATTGCAGGTAGCGGGCGCGCACGTCGAACCACTTGTCCAGCGCGGCCGCATAGACCTCGCGCGGGTTGGCGCCCATGCCGGTCAGCTCGTGGGTGGGCAGGCCCGACAAATTGTCCTCATCGTCGTGGTCGGTCAGGGTGATGGGCAGGGTGGGTGCGGTGCCGCTGGCCAGCAAGGCATGGCCGCCGGCCTCGGCGCCAAACCACAGCCGGTAGGAGCGGTTGGCAAACAGCAGCTCACCTTGCTGCACCGACAGCACCGACACCGCCGCCTCCAGGCCCTCCAGCACGGTGGTGAAGCGCTCGTGCGAGGCGCTGAGCTGGTCACGGATGCGCTTGGCCTCGGTGATATTGGTCATGCTGGTCATCCAGCCGGTCTGCTGGCCGCGCGCATCGACCAGCGGCGACACATACATGCGGGCATCGAACAGGCTGCCGTTCTTGCGCATCACCTTGACCTCGATGCCGCCGGCCGGGCTGCGGCCCTGCAGCTCTTGCTGCAGCAGGCGGTTGTTCTCGTCGATGCGGTCGAGCGGCCAATAGGGGTAGGGCGGCAGGCCGCCGATCAGCTCGTCCTCGGTGAAGCCAGTCATCGCGCAAAAAGCCGGGTTGACGTAGCTGACCAGGCCTTCGACATCCATCGCCCGCATGCCGGTGAGCATCGAGTTCTCCATCGCCCGGCGGAAGTTGGTCTCCTGCACCAGCACGCCCTGGATCTGCGCCCGCCGCCGCATGTGGCGCCAGGTGCCGACCAACATCCACAACGTCAGCACCGACAGCGCCACCACCATCCAGAACAGGGTGTTGCCGATCAGGCCGACCGAGCTGCGGTAGCCACTGCCGCGCAGCACCAGGCCATTGGTGGCCGGCGCCATCGGCACGTCGTGCACGATGGCCGGGCGTTGGCGCGCCAGCCCGGGCATTGGCAGCACGCTGCTGGCAATCACCTGCTCGCGTTCGTCCAGCACCGCGATGGCGTGGCGGCGGGTCACCTCGGTGGGCACGAAATGGCGGATCAACATGTCGATCGAGTAGTCGGCCACCAGCACGCCGCTGAACTGGCCGCGCTGCAGCATCGGCACCTGCACCTGGAACACCATCGCGCCGCTGGCATCGCGGAAGGGGCGCGAATAGATCGGCTGGCGCAGGTCGCGGGCGGTGATGAAGGCCCACTCACTCTCGCTGCGGCCGGGCGCGCGCGAGGCCGCTGCGGCGCTGGGCGCCGCACCGTCTTCGCGCTCGGGTTGCTGGGTGTGGCGCCCCCGCAGCTTGCGTTGGCTGTCGAGCCAGCTGAACTGCAGGATTTCGGGCCGGTCATTGACCAGCGCGGCGGCCTGCTGGTTGAAGCTGGCCGGCTCGGCCTCGCGGGTGGCGAACTCGCGCGCCAGCCGCACCAGTTGCTCCTGGTTCTCGATCAGCCGCAGGCGGATTTGCTGCTGGGCGATCTCGGTGTCGCGGGTGACGGCCTCGGACTCGCGCTCGAACTCTTCATTGCGCAGGTACCAGAAGGCCGCAATGATCGCCGCCAGAAATAGCAGCACCGAGGCCAGCGGGCCAAAAGTGGCCAGCCGGTCTTGCCGGGCCGGCGTCTGGCGCCGCCACCAGCGGCCGATCAACCGGCGCTGGCCGATGCCGGCACTGGGGCCGGTGGTCCGGGTGGGCGGGGCAATGGGCTGCATGCTTGGGATTATCCTGGGTGGTGGCAGTCGATCAAATACCGCAATATGAAATCAAGTAGCGCCATTTGAAAAGTGCCCGGCTTTGTGCCACACTGCGCGCCGTTCGGTTCCGAACACATGCCGGCCCGACCCCTAGAACGAGGAGACCCCGATGTCAGCTCAGCCCAGCCCCGTACCCGCTCCCCTGCCCGCCGCTGTCGGCACCGACCAAGACGCCCAGGAAACCCGCGAGTGGCTGGACGCCCTGGACGCGGTGATCGGCGCCGAAGGCCCGGCCCGGGCCCACTTTCTGCTGGAGAAATTGATCGACCAGGCCCGCCAGGCCGGCATCAGCCAGCCTTTCTCGGCCACCACCGCCTACGTCAACACGGTGGAGCCGGCCGACGAGGAGCACAGCCCCGGCAACCTCGAACTCGAAGGCCGCTTGCGCGCCTACATGCGCTGGAACGCGATGGCACTGGTGGTCAAGGCCAACCGGCTGGACCCGGCCGACGGCGGTGATCTGGGCGGCCACATCAGCAGCTTCCAGTCGCTGGCGCACATGTTTGCCACCGGCTTCAACCATTTCTGGCATGCCGACAACACCGCCTCCGGCGGCGACCATGGCGGTGACTTGCTGTACATCCAGGGCCACTCGGCGCCCGGCGTGTATGCGCGGGCCTTCATGGAAGGCCGCATCAGCGAGGAGCAATTGCTGAACTTCCGGCAAGAGGTGGACGGCAAGGGCTTGTCGAGCTACCCGCACCCCAAGCTGATGCCCGAGTTCTGGCAGTTCCCCACGGTGTCGATGGGCTTAGGGCCGATCATGGCGATCTACCAGGCGCGATTCTTGAAGTATCTGCATGCCCGCGGCATCGCCAAGACCGACCAGCGCAAGGTCTGGGT
>JANLZT010000139.1:0-12281 GCA_031366465.1 Betaproteobacteria bacterium
GCGGTTCAGTTCGTATTGCGCGCCCAGCAGGGCGTCGCGCTGGCGCACCTGGTGGGTAGCCAGCGCGGCCAAGCCCAGGCTGTCGACGGTGTGTTCCGCAGCGGTGCGCGCAGCCATGCGGATGCGCTGGACGGCGCTTTCCAGCTTGGCAGGCAGTCGGGGCGGTGGGGTCAGGTCCATGGGCTCGGGATGCGACGGCTGCCCCGGTGGGGGTGGCACTGCGTTCGCGATTCACCTCTTCACCCCAGGGCTATCGGCAGACGGCGCGGCAACTTGACCCGGACTTGCGCCGCAAGCGCATTGCGTTGTGGGAGCGACCGCCGGCCGCCCCGGATCAGGCGCCTACTTGCGCAGCGCGTCGCGGATCTCGCGCAACAGCAGCACGTCCTCGGGCGTGGGCGCGGGCGGGGCCGGCGGCGCCGGGGGTTGGGCCCGCTTCATCGCATTGATCTGGCGCACCATCAGGAAGATGACGAAGGCCAGGATGATGAAATTGATCGCCACGCTGATGAAGCTGCCGTAGGCCAGCATCGGCACGCCGGCCTTGCTCAAGTCGGCATAGGTCATCGCGCCCTTGAAATCCGCCGGCGGATTGCCCAGCAGGATGAAGTAGTTGTTGAAGTCCAGGCCACCGAAGATCTTGCCGACGATGGGCATGATCAGGTCCTTGACCAGCGAGTCAACGATCTTGCCAAAGGCAGCACCGATGATCACGCCGACGGCGAGGTCCATCACATTGCCCTTGAGGGCAAATTCCTTGAATTCCGAAGCGAAGCTCATGCGGTCTCTCTCTCTTTGATGGGAGGTGGGTGGGGTAAAAAGCGGGGGCAAGGTCAGTCGAACCTGACCGACACCCAGGTGGTCAACAACGAGTCGGTGGGCTTGCGGCCGGGGCCGGGCTCGGAGTTGTGGGCCAGCGCGAAGCCGACGTTCAGGTTCATGGCCTTGGACATGGCCACCGACAGGCCAGCGTCGAGGTTGGCGCGGAATTCACCGCGGTTCTTGAGATTGGGCACCAGGGTCAGGCGCTGCTTGACACTGGTGGTCTGGCTTGGCTGGTGGGTGGATTCCTCACCCAGCAACACCGCCGCATAGCTGTAGGCGCTGCGGTTGGCACCATCTATCACCATCGGGTCGATGAAGTGATCGCTGGTGTAGCCCAGGCCACCGAACAGATCCCAGGTCGTGGTGGGGGTCTTGAGGGCGTGGTAGCCAAGGCCGCCACTCAACAAGCTGCGCAATTGCAGGTTGGTGAAGCGGTTCCTTTCCAGGTCAAGGCCACCGAATGCAAACCATTGCACACTCACATTGTGATCGTAGCGCCCACCCAGCCTGGCTTGCTCGCCGGTGGTGACCCCCGCAGAGCGTGCATATTGCACGGTGCCATACAAAGAGGTCTTGTTTTGCTCGGTGGCGCGCACCGCGTCACCGCTCATGGTCAGGTTGCTGGACTGGCTGTTGCCCGACGCCAGGCTGGCGCCCAGGCCGAAGGCGGCGCGCATCTGGCCGTCGGTCTTGACGGTGGCCTGGGCCAGCGCGCCGCCAGTGGCGCCCCGGGGCGATCGATGCTGCAATCAGGGTGTGGATCAGGGACATGGGGGCTCCGGTTTGCTCGGGTTTTGCAGGCACAGGGTTCTGGGTCGCGGCGGCTTGCTCAAAGGCGGTGAAGACCGGCCTTGACCGCCAGGGCATCCTAGGCAGGCCCGGCCGGGCGGGCGCCGGGCCGCAGGTCTGGGCCGGGCTCGACCAAAGTTGGGGCAGCCTGGCGGGCGCGTTGTGCTAGAACCCGGCAGTGGCCCTGCTGGCCCAAAGGAGGCGATGAGATGACCGATTGCAACCGATTGCTAGAAACTGTTTCTTGGGCCGCGCGAGTTTCCACTCTGACGGTCGCTCTGACGGCGGCCTTGGTGGCCGGTTGTGCCACCAGCACCGTCACCAACCCGGTCAGCGGACGCGCTGAGCGCAGCGTGATGGACGAGGCCACCGAGTTGGCCGAGGGCCGCAAGGCCCACCAGCAGGTGCTTGCCGAGTACAGCGCCCTCGACAACCCGCGCCTGCAGGCCTATGTGAATGGGCTGGGCCAGCGCCTGGCCAGGCTGTCGCACCGCAGTGCGCTGGCCTGGCAGTTCACGGTGCTCGACAGCCCGGAGGTGAACGCCTTTGCGCTGCCCGGCGGCTATGTCTACGTCACCCGCGGCATCCTGGCCTACATGGACAGCGAGGCCGACCTGGCCGGGGTGATCGGCCACGAGATCGGCCATGTCAGCGCCCGCCACGGCGCCCAGCGCGCCACCCGCCAGCAAGACGCCGGGCTGGGGGTGCTGGCCGCCACGGTGCTGGGCATCGGCCTGGAAGGCCTGGGCGTGAGGGGCGCGGCGCAGGCCGCCAGCCAGGTGTCGCAAGGCGTGGCGGCGGGTTTTGTGGCGTCCTACAGCCGTGACCAGGAGCTGCAGGCCGACCAATTGGGCGCCGAGTACCTGTCGCGCAGCCACTTCGACCCCAAGAACATGATCGACGTGATCGGCGTGCTCAAGGACCAGGAGCGCTTTGCCGCCGACAGCGCGCGCGAGGCCGGCAAGCCCGCGCCCAGCGGCAGTAGCTGGCTGTCGTCACACCCCAGCAACGACCAGCGGCTGCAGCAGATCCGCCAGGCCGCTGCCGGCTACCCCGGCCCGTTTGACGATGACGGCCGCACCCGCTACCTCCGGGCCATTGACGGCATCGGCTTCGGCGATGGCCGGGCCCAGGGCGTGGTGCGCGGGCGCCAGTTCTTCCATGAGCCGCTGGGCCTGGCGCTGACCGCGCCGCTGGGCTGGCGCATCCAGAACAGCGCTGACGCGGTGCTGGTGATGAGCCCGACCGAGGACGCCGCGCTGGTGATGCGCGCACTGCCGGCCGATGCCGGCCAGACCCACGATGAGATCCTGCGCAAGCTCTTCAAGCCCACCCAGGGCCGCACCGAGCGGCTGCAGCTCCATGGCCTGGAGGCCACCCACTTCAGCGGCGAGGCGCGCGATGCCCAGGGCCAGGCCCAGCACATCGAGGTGACGCTGGTCAGCGGCCCGGCCGGCCGCGTCTATGCGCTCAACGCCGCCGGGCGCGACGCGGCTGCGGTGCAGCGGGCGCGGCCGGGCTTGGCCGAAGCCGAGGCCTCGTTCCGCCCGCTCAGCGCGGCCGACCGCGCGGCCGCCCGGCCCTGGGTGATGCGCAGCCTGCCGCTGCCCACCGGTGGCCTGGCCGAGTTGGCGCGGCGCTCACCGCTGCCGCAGTCCGAGCGCCAGTTGCGCTTGCTCAACGGCGTCTACGCCGGTGGCGAGCTGCGGCCCGGCCAGCTGGTGAAGGTGGTGGAGTAGCGGCGCGCCGCCCCAGCCTGCCAGGCTGGGCGCCTGCCGGCTGGGCCTTTCACTGCGGCTCACTGCGAGACGTGGATCAGGTTGCGCACCAGCGGGTAGATGTGGCGCTGCCGGCGCTTGCCGCTGACCACGCCGCAGTGGCCCACCCCGGGCTGCACACCGTGTGTTTGCAGCCAGGGCCGCAGGCTGCTGGCCAGGTCTTGGGCGGCCACAGGGTCTGGCCGATCGTGCCGCTGTCGTCGCGCAGGCGCCGGCACATCGCAGACCGCCGGCACATCCACCGACTTGAAGCTCGCCTCACGATGCGCTGCCGCAAACGGTGGGCCCGAGCGGGGCCAACGCCCGCTGTCAGGGCATCGGCACCAGCTTGTGCTTGAGCGCCAGCAACACCGCCTCGGTGCGGTTGTCCACCGCCAGTTTGCCCAGGATGTTGGTGATGTGGAACTTGACGGTCGGCAGCGCCAGGCCCAGCGCATTGGCGATCTGCTGGTTGGCCAGGCCCTTGGTCATCAGGCCCAACAGCTCGCGCTCGCGCGGGGTCAGGTCACCGCCGGGTGAGCGCTGCTGGGCGGCGGCGATCATGGCATCAGTGGCCTCGGGCGCCATCACGCGGCGGCCGGCATGGGTGCTGCGGATCACCGACACCAGCTCTTGCGAGGACGCGTTCTTCAGCAGGTAGCCGGCCGCCCCGGCGGCGATGGCGCGGCGGATCTCGGCCGGCTCGACCAGGCTGGTCAGGATCAGGAATCGTGTAGCCGGCATCCGCGGGTGCAGTTGGGCTATTGCCGCTATGCCGTCCAGCTTGGGCATCATCAGGTCCATCAGCACCACGTCGGGCTTGAGCGCCGGGATCAACTGCACCGCCTCCAGGCCGTTGGCGGCCTCGCCCACCTGCAGCAGGTCGTCCTCGCCGGCAATCATCGCGGCCAGGCCGGTGCGGATCATCGGGTGATCGTCGGCGATGAAGATCGAGATCGGGTCGGTCACGGGGCGGCGGCTGGGCTGTCAGGGGTGGGGGAGGCGGCCGGGCCGAAGCGCACGCTGATCTCGGTGCCCTGGCCCGGCTGGCTGGTCAAAGCCAGTGTCGCACCGATGTCGGCGGCCCGGCTGCGCATGTTGTCCAGGCCGAAATGGCCCGGGTGCTGCTGTGCAGTGTCGAAGCCCTGGCCGTTGTCGCTGATGCGCAGCAGCGCGCCGCCCGGGGCGCCGGGGGCCCAGCTCAGCATCACCCGGCTGGCGCCGCTGTGGCGACTGACGTTGGACAACGCCTCCTGGGCGATGCGGTAAAGCTGCACCCGGCTGGCCGGGGCCAGGTCGTCGCTGGCGGCCAGCTCGGCCAGCACCTGCATGTCGCCACGGCAGGACAGCGATTCGATGGGGTGGCGCAGCAGATCGGCCAGCGGCTGGTGGTCCAGCGCGTCGGGCCGCAGCTCGAACAGCAGCATGCGCATCTCGGCCAGCGCGCCCCGGTTCAGCCGCTCCAGTGATTCGGCCTGCAGCCGCAGCCGGGCCGGGTCGAGCGCGATGCCTTTGGCGGCCTGCTTGGCCAGCGTGCCGGCGATCACATTCGATGCAAACAGGGTCTGCGACACGGCGTCGTGCAGGTCGCGGGCGATGCGGTTGCGCTCGGCCACCACCGCCAGCTCGCGCTCTTGCACCAGCAATCGGGCATGGTGCATGGCCAGCGCGGTCTGGCTGCACACGGCGGCCAGCAATCGGGCCCGCTCGGCATCAAAGTAGCCGGGCTCGGTGTGGTCCACCCGCATCACCCCCAGCACCTCGTCGCGAAAGCGCAGCGGCAGCCCCATCCAGGCCCGGGTGCTGCGGTACAGGCGCGAGGTGCTGGCGTCGTCGGTCACCTTCTCCCACAGCCAGGAGAACAGGTTTTGCTTGGCATGGTTGTCGATCAACGGCTCGCGCGATTGTTCGATCTGCTCGTAGCGCTGCAGATTGCTGCGCGACAGGCGCTTGCCCAGCAAGCTTGTTGCGGTGCCGGCGGGGTCTGCCGAGTCGCCGCCTTCGAGGCCATCGGCCGGGTCGTTGCTGCGGTAGCCGGTGAGCACCACCTGCGCGCTGTCGCTGCGCCGGTCGCGGGCCCAGACCGACGCGCTGCTGTAGTCCAGGGTCTGCTCCAGCGCCTTCAAGGCCTCGTCGACCAGGCCGTAGAAATCGTCGGTGCCGGCCAGGCCCACCGACAGGTCCTGCAGGGTGGTCAGCTGGTGGTTGCGCTGCTGCAGTTGCTGGCCCAACTGGGCGTTGTGGGCTTGCAGGGCCCGGCGCTGGCTGCGGGCATGGTCTTGCATGCGGCGCAGCGACTGGCTGGCAGCGCGCAGCGCCGGGTTGGACAGCAGCAGTGGCAGTGGGGCCTCGTCAATGCCTTCTTCGCGGCGCACTGCGCGTGCGGCGTCGGCCAGGCGCTGCAGGGCGTGGCTGCTGCGCTGGGCCAGTGCGGCAGCGGCAGCGGCGCCGGCCAGGCCGGCCAGCGCCAGGCCCAGCAGCAACGGGCCCAGGGCCGGCGCCAGCACATCGCCCCAGGCCGACCCGGGTGACCAGGCCCAGCGCTGCAGTGCAGCGGCCAGGCCGGCCAGCGCGGCGGCGGCGGCCAGCACCACGCCGGCCGCCTGGCTGCTGGCGCTGCGCTGCTGGAACAGCGCCAACAGGCGCTGGCCGGGGCGCGGGCCAGGGCGGGCAGCGGCGGGCAGCGCGTCCAGCGGTGCCGGCGCGGTGTCAGCGCTGCGGCGGCGGTCCATCGTCATCGGGGCTGGATGGGGTGGCCACAGCGGGCGGGTCAAGGGTCAGGCCGCTGGCCGTCGCTGTGGGGGGCTTCTCAAACGCTGCCACCAGCCGCTCGATCAGCCGGCGGGCCGCCTGCTGGCCGCCCAGGCCAACCGCCAAGGCCAGGCCAAGTGCCAGCCCGCCCACCACCGCGCCAAAGGCCAGCGCCACGATCTCGGCCGGCAGGCCGGCCTGGCGCAGGGCCAACGCGGCGGCAAAGAACAGCACCGCCGCGCGCGCCAGCCGGCCCAGGGCCGGGGCATGGGCCACGCCGCTGGCCGCCACCCAGGCGGCCGCGCCAGCCGCCAGCCACAGACCGACGATCATCAACAGCAGGGCCACCAAGACCTGCGCCAACACCAGCCCCAGCGCCGCCACCGCGTTGGTCAACATCGCAAAGCCCAGCAGCTCGCAGGCCTGGGCCAGCGCCAGCCACATCACGGCGGCCATCAGCACCGCGCCGGCCAGCTCGGCCGTGTCGCGCCCGCCGGGGCGGAAATCAGGCGTCAAACCCAGCTTGGCCGGCAGCCGGTTGATGCCCAGGCCGGCCAGCAAGCCGCTGACCAGGCCGGCCAGCGCTCGGCCGATCAGCGCGGCCAGGCCCAGGATGATGGCCGCCGAGGCCACTTTGGGGATCAACGCGATCACGCTGTCCAGCAACTGGCTGACCGGGCGGGTCACCGCGTCCAGGCCCAGCGTCTGCAGCGCAGCCGCCAGCGTGGGCAGCAGCAGCAGCGCGAACACCAATGATCCGGCGATGCCGGCCAGGCTGCGCTCGCCCAGCGCGCTGGCCAGGCCCAGGCGGCCGGCCAACTTCTCAGACCCGGCGGCCTGCAACAGCCCGCTGACACCCGCTTTGCAATGCCGGCCATCAACACGCCGATGCCCAGCAGCACCGCCGCGCCCAGCAAGCTGGGCAAAAAGCCCAGCAGCCTGGACAACATCGCGTTGACCGGGTCGAGCAGGCCCTTGAGTTCCAGCGCGCCCAGCAGCGCCGGCAGCGCCATCAGCCACACGCCCCAGTGCGCCAGATCGGCCAGCAGCATGGTGAAGCCGGGGTTGTGCAGGCGCGCGTCCAAACCGGCCTTGGCGCCTGCGCGGCGCACCGCCGCCCGCACCAGGCGCGCCGCCAGCCAGGCCAGCACGGCGATGGTGGCCGCACCGATCAGCCGCGGCGCATAGGGGCCCAGGCTGTCAGCCAACCATTGCAGCCCGCTGTTGACGACGTCCATTGCTCGCTCCAGGTTTGGCCGCAGGCCGGCACTATGCGCCTGGGCGGCCCGCTCAAAGGGCGCCATCTTACGGAGCAGCGCCAGCCACGCCACCGGCCGGAGGTATGGGCCGGCGCCGGCATACGCCATGTGTCGTATGTACCGATGGGGCCGGGCTGGCGAGACTGCGGCCATCCATTCACCGGGCGCTCAGCGCCCACCCAGGAGTCGAGACCGATGAAAACTTCCCGCCGCAGCTTTGCCGCGTCGCTGTCCGCAGTGAGCCTGGCCTTGAGCCTGTATGCCGTGCCCGCGTTTGCGCAAGACACCATCAAGGTGGGGGTGCTGCACTCGCTGTCGGGCACCATGGCGATCTCGGAGACGGTGCTCAAGGACACCGTGCTGATGGCCATCGACGAGATCAATGCCAAGGGCGGCGTGCTGGGCAAGAAGCTCGAACCGGTGGTGGTGGACCCGGCGTCCAACTGGCCGCTGTTTGCCGAAAAGGCCCGCCAGCTCATCAGCAAAGACAAGGTGGCGGTGACCTTTGGCTGCTGGACCAGTGTGAGCCGCAAGAGCGTGCTGCCGGTCTATGAAGAGCTCAACAGCCTGCTGTTCTACCCCGTGCAGTACGAGGGCGAAGAGCTGAGCAAGAACGTGTTCTACACCGGCGCGGCGCCCAACCAGCAAGCCATCCCCGCCGTGGAATACCTGATGAGCAAGGACGGCGGCAATGCCAAGCGCTGGGTGCTGCTGGGCACCGATTACGTCTACCCGCGCACCACCAACAAGATCCTGCGTGCCTTCTTGAAGAGCAAGGGTGTGACTGATGCCGACATCATGGAGGACTACACCCCCTTCGGCCATGCCGACTACCAGGGCATCATCGCCAAGATCAAGAAGTTCTCGTCCGAGGGCAAAAAGACGGCGGTGGTCTCCACCATCAATGGCGACAGCAATGTGCCCTTCTACAAAGAGCTGGGCAACCAGGGCTTGAAGGCCAAGGACGTGCCGGTGGTGGCTTTCAGCGTGGGCGAAGAAGAGCTGCGCGGCGTCGACACCAAGCCGCTGCAAGGCCACCTGGCGGCCTGGAACTACTTCATGAGCATCAAGAGCCCGGCCAACACCGAGTTTGTCAAGAAGTGGAGCGACTACGCCAAGGCCAAGGGCATTGCCGGCCACAAGGACAAGCCGCTGACCAATGACCCGATGGAGGCCACCTACATCGGCATCATGATGTGGAAGGCTGCGGTCGAGAAGGCCAAGAGCACCGACACCGACAAGGTGATCGCGGCGATGGCTGGGCAGACTTATCCCGCACCGGGCGGCTTCGTGTCCACCATGGACGCCACGAACCACCACCTGCACAAGCCGGTGTTCATCGGCGAGATCAAGGCCGACGGCCAGTTCAATGTGGTGTGGAAGACCAAGGGCCCGGTCAAGGCCCAGCCCTGGAGCCCCTTCATCGCCGAGAACAAGGGCAAGAAAGACGAGCCGGAAAAGAAGTAATTGAGTTGCGCGGTGCGGCCCTGGGCCGTGCCGCGCCCTGATGCCTGCCTGGGGAAGCCGTGCGATCGCGATTGTTGTCCTGCTTGTTCTGTTTGACGGCCCTCACGATCACGCAGCCGGCCCACGCACTGACCCCCGAGCAAGCCGGCCGCATCGCCGCCGGTGACAGCGATGAGCGCGTCAAGGCGCTCAACGAGGTGGTGGCCACCGCCGACCCGGCGCTGGAGCGTTTTGTCAAAGCCTTGCTCGATGACACGGTCAAGACCAGCGCCGGGCGGGCCTATGTCGTCAAGGACGGCAAGGCGCTGGAGGCCGCCAGCGGTGCGGTGGCCACGCTGCCGGCTGACGCCGAAGATGCCGTCAACAACAACCGCATGCGCAGCGAGCTGGAGTCGGCGATGGCTGTCCTCAAACTGGTCTCGCCCGACCGGGCGGTGCGCGCTGCGGCCATCACCGAATTGAAGGACCAGGTTGACGAGGGCAAGCTCGGCCTGATCGACAAGGCGATTGCGGCCGAGACCGATGCCGAGTTGAAAGCCAAGCTGGTGCTTCTGCGCGCAGCGGTGCTGATCTCCAGCACTGATGCGGCCAAGCGGGCGGCGGCAGCCAAGGCACTGTCGGGCAGCAGCTCACCCGCCACCCGCTCGCTGCTGCTTGAGAAGCTGGGCAGCGAGACCGACGCCACGGCCAAGGCCGCGATCCAGGGGGCTATCGACAGCGTGCAGGGCCAACTGGCCTGGGGCGAGCGCCTGGGCCTGCTTTTTACCGGCGCCAGCCTGGGCTCGATCCTGCTCTTGGTGGCGCTGGGCCTGGCCATCACCTACGGCCTGATGGGCGTGATCAACATGGCCCATGGCGAGCTGATGATGATCGGCGCCTACGCCACCTATGTGGTGCAAAACTTGTTCAAGCAGTACCTGCCGGGGGTCTTTGACTACTACATCGTGGCGGCCATCCCGGCGGCGTTTTTTAGCGCCGCCGTGGTCGGCGCGGTGCTGGAGCGCAGCGTGATCCGCTGGCTCTATGGCAGGCCGCTGGAGACCCTGCTGGCCACCTGGGGCATCAGCCTGGTGTTGATGCAGGCGGTGCGCTCGATCTTTGGCGCGCAAAACGTGGGGGTGGAGAACCCGGCCTGGATGTCCGGTGGGGTGCAGGTGCTGCCCAATCTGGTGCTGCCGTATAACCGGCTGGCGATCCTGGTGTTTGCCGCGCTGGTGCTGGCCGGCATGGCTGTGCTGATCAGCAAGACCCGGCTGGGCCTGTTTGTGCGCGCAGTGACGCAGAACCGCCGCATGGCGTCCTGCGTGGGCGTCAACACCGCCCGCATCGACATGCTGGCCTTTGCGCTGGGCGCCGGCATTGCCGGCCTGGCCGGCTGTGCGCTCAGCCAGGTGGGCAATGTGGGGCCTGACCTGGGCCAGGGCTATATCGTTGACAGCTTCATGGTGGTGGTGCTGGGCGGTGTGGGCCAGTTGGCCGGCACGGTCTATGCCGCGCTGGGCCTGGGGCTGATGAACAAGCTGCTGGAGGGCTGGGCCGGCGCGGTGCTGGCCAAGATCATGGTGCTGGTGTTCATCGTCGTCTTCATTCAGAAGCGGCCGCAGGGCTTGTTTGCCGTCAAAGGTAGGAGTGCCGAGGCATGAGCACGGCCCTGACCTCCGCCGTGCCACTGGCGCAAACGCGTGGCCTGCTGCTGGGCACCCGCGGCTGGCTGGCGGTGATCGGCGCGCTGGCGGTGCTGACCGTGTTGATCCCGCTGCTCAACCGCTGGGTGCCCGACGGCCATGCGCTGCATGTGAGCGACTACGCGGTGGGCCTGATCGGCAAGATCCTGTGCTATGCCATCTGTGCGCTGGCGATGGATTTGATCTGGGGCTACACCGGCATCCTGAGCCTGGGCCATGGCCTGTTCTTTGCGCTGGGCGGCTATGGCATGGGCATGTATTTGATGCGCCAGATCGGGCTGGACGGCAACTACAAGAGCGCGTTGCCCGACTTCATGGTCTTCTTGAACTGGGGTGAGCTGCCCTGGACCTGGGGCCTCTCAAACAGCTTTGTCGCGCAGATGATTCTGGTAGTGCTGGTGCCCGGCTTGCTGGCGCTGGTGTTCGGCTGGTTTGCCTTCCGCTCGCGCATCAAGGGGGTCTACTTTTCGATCATCACCCAGGCCCTGACCTTTGCCGCGATGCTGCTGTTCTTCCGCAACGAGACCGGTTTTGGCGGCAACAACGGCTTTACCGATTTCAAGCGCATCCTGGATGTGCCGATTGCCACACCGGCCACCCGCATCACACTGTTCATCATCACCGGTGCCACCTTGGTGGGTTTCTACCTGCTGGCCCGCTGGCTGGTCAACAGCAAGTATGGCCGGGTGCTGCAAGCCATCCGCGATGCCGAGACCCGGGTGATGTTCACCGGCTACAACCCGCTGGCCTACAAGTTGAGCATCTGGACCCTGAGCGCGGTGATGTGCGCCATTGCCGGCGCGCTGTATGTGCCCCAGGTGGGCATCATCAACCCGAGTGAGATGAGCCCGGCCGCCGGCATCGAGATCGCGATCTGGGCGGCAGTGGGCGGCCGTGCCAGCCTGATCGGCCCGATCATCGGCGCCTTCTTTGTCAACGGCGCCAAGAGCTGGTTCACGGTGGCCTTCCCGGAGTTCTGGCTCTACTTTCTGGGGGCCTTGTTCATAGCGGTCACCCTGTTCTTGCCGCAGGGCATCGTCGGCCTGTTCCGCAAGGTCTCGGAGAAGCGCGCATGACGCCCGAGTTGATGGAAGAAGGTGCCCGCCGCCTGGCTGCCTACCAGGCCCGCCAACTGGCCAGCAGCGGCACCGAGAGCGGTGGCCGCTCAGCCGCCTATGGCCGCGTCAACCAGCTGGGGGTGGCCGATTTCACCCAGGGCGTGGCGCTCTACCTGGACGACATCACGGTCAGCTTCGACGGCTTCAAGGCCCTGAACAACTTGACCCTGACGGTCAATGTGGGCGAGCTGCGCTGCATCATCGGCCCCAACGGCGCTGGCAAGACGACGATGATGGACTGCATCACCGGCAAGACCCGGCCGGACAGCGGCAAGGCCTTTTTCGGCTCCACCATCGACCTGCTGCGCCTCTCCGAGCCGCAGATTGCGCAGGTCGGCATCGGCCGCAAGTTCCAGAAGCCCACCGTCTACGAGGAGCTCAGCGTGTTCGAGAACCTTGAGCTGGCGCTGGCGGGCGACCGCCGGGTGCGCGCCTCGCTGGTCTCGCGCCTGGGCGGCGAGCAACTTGACCGCATTGGCCAGATTCTCACCACCATCCATTTGCGCAACGATGCCCAGCGCAGCGCCGGCCTGCTCAGCCATGGCCAGAAGCAGTGGCTGGAGATCGGCATGCTGCTGATGCAGGGCCCCAAGCTGCTGCTGCTGGACGAGCCGGTGGCCGGCATGACCG
>JANLZT010000162.1:0-7235 GCA_031366465.1 Betaproteobacteria bacterium
GGGGCCACCCTGTGGGCCTATGCCGTGGCCTTGCCGGGCCAGGAGCCGGCATTGCCGGCCACGGTGCTGATGCTGTCGCACCACCTGCACTGCATCCTGCACAGCGCCGTGGTGGCCGGCCTGGTCAGCCTGGCCTGCTGGCGGCTTTGGCGCGCGAGGTGCTGGCCTTTGTTGGGCTGGTGGTCGCACATCGTGATCGACGTGTTCACCCATTCCGCAGATTACTACGCTGTGCCGGTGCTCTACCCCTTCACCGACCGCGGCTTCGATGGTGTCGCATGGAACCAGCCGTGGATGTTGGCGCTGAACTATGGCGCCATCGCTGCCGCAGCAGCGGCGCTGTGCTGGTCTGGCCGGTTGGCGCGCCGACGCAGAGCCTGCCGGCGGTGCTGAGCGGCCAGCGCCCGGGTCGCGGCCCCCGCCCAGGGCGCGCCCTCAGCGGTTTTCCAGCAACGCCCGCACAAAGCGCACCGGGATGGCATAGCTGATGCCCGACGGGCTGCTCAGCACCGATTCCCTGCTGTTCTTGACCAGCACCATGTTGACGACGCCCAGCACCCGGCCGCTGTCGGCGTCGAGCAGCGGCCCGCCGCTGTTGCCGGGGTAGGCGGTGCCGTCGAGCTGGTAAATATCGAACGGCCCCTGCCGCAGCCTTGCCACGGCCGCCGCGTCCAGCAGGCGCGCATTGGGCGGCGGCAGCGCGATCGGGGTGATCGATGACAGCGTGGCACGGTGCGTCACCGGCGAGAAACCCAGCAAGCCGCCGATCGGAAAGCCGATGAAGGCCAGCGCCTGGCCCTCCTGGGCGGCGTCGTCCTCGGCCAGCGCCAACACCGGCAGCGCCGCGCCGTCCACCCGCAGCAGCGCCAGGTCATGGCTGCGGTCCTGGCGCAGCAAGGTGAGCTTGCGGGTCTCCAGCGCGGCGTCCTGGCCGCCCTTGCGGTTGCCCGGCAGTTGCAGGGCCAGTTGTTGCTGCAGTGCGAGCTCGTCGGGGATGACATGGGCGTTGGTCACCAACAGGTGGCCGTCGCCCACCACGAAGCCGGTGCCCCGGAAGGTGAAGCGCGGGTTGGACAGCTCGTTGTAGGTGCCCACCGGCATCACCGCCAGCTTGGCCTGGGCCACCACCTCGGGCAGGCCCGCGCTGGCCGGCCAGGGTGCGGCCAGCGCAGCCAGCGCAGCCATCGCCAGCAGGGCCTGCCGGCGGCCGCGTGCACCAGGCGCTGGGGAGGCATTGCGGGCCGCTGTGATGGCCGCTGTGAGGGCAGTTTTGGGCAAGGTGGCTTTCAGGGCTGGGGCGCCCGCACTCTAGTACTTCGTTGCACCAAACCGCTTACATGAAATCGCGTCTTCGTCCGCCATGCGTCGTTGCAAATCCTCGCCATAGCTACGGCTATGGCTGCGGTTTGCGCCTAGCCTGGCGAACGAATCCATCGATTTCATTTGTAAGCTAATTGATGAAACGAAGTACTAGTCCAGCGCGCCCACCGCGTCGCGGTAGGCATGCCAGGACGCATGGCCCAGCACCGGCCCGGCCACCAGCAGGCCGGCAAACCAGGGCAGCATCGCCAGTACCACGATGGCGGTGATGAGGGCGCCCCAGCTCAACATCAGCGCCGGCTGGCCCAGCACCAGGCGCAGGCTGGTCAGGCCGGCGCTGATGGCATCGGTGGGGCGGTCCAGCAGCATCGGGATCGACACCACGCTGACGCCGAATATCAGGCCCGCAAACAGGCCACCCACCGCCAGGTAGGCGGCGATGAAGGGCAGGTTGTCGGCCTGCAGCAGCGCCAGCAGCGAGCCCTTGAAGTCCGGCATACCGTCAAAGCTGAGCGCAAACACCACCAGGCTGGCGCGCGCCCACAACAGCTCCAGCACCAGCAGCAGCAGGCCAAAAATGGCCAGACTGCCGATGCGCTGGTCCCAGGCCAGCAGTGAGTCGCCCAGGTCGGGGGTCTGGCCCCGGCCCAGCCGGCGGCTGGCCTGGTACAGGCCCAGGCACAGCAGCGGCCCCATCAGCAAGAAGCCGGCCGACAGCGCCAGCAGATAGGCCGGTGCCTGCTCAAACACCCACCGCAGCAGCCAGCCCATGGCCATGAAGCAGGCACCGTAGAACAGGCCGATGCCCGGGCAGCGCCTGAAATCGCGCCAGCCCCAGGCCAGCCAGCGCAGCGGTGCGTGCCAAGGCAAGTGCCGCAGCGGCGGCAGGCTGCGGGTGGGCTCGGCGCGATCAGGGTCGCCCTGGGCGGCGCTGTCGGAAGCGCTGGTTTCGGCCGGCTCGGGACGGGTGGCAGTCATGGCACAGCAGCCTACGCCAGCATGCAGATCGCCGGCCCCAGGATGTCAGCGACTGCCCTTGACGCGCAGCAACTCATCGGCAATCAGACCGGCGGCGCCCACTGAAATGGCGGCATCGGCGATGTTGAAGCTGGGAAAGTAGCCGCCCGGAAACATCGGCGCCAGCAGGGCCCAGTGGAACTGCAGGAAGTCGATCACATGGCCGTGCAGCAAACGGTCGATCACATTGCCCACCGCACCGCCCAGCACCAGGCTGACGGCGCCGCAGAACAGCCGCTGGGTCGGGTGCTTGCGCAGCATCCAGACGATGAAAGCCGCCGCCACCAGGCCCAGGCCGACAAAAAACCAGCGCTGCCAGCCCGAGGCCCCGGCCAGAAACGAAAACGCCGCGCCAGCGTTGTGCACCCGCACCAGGTTGAAGTAGTCAAAGACCACCAGGGTCTCGCCCAGATTGAAGCGGCCCACGATCAGGGTCTTGCTGATCTGGTCGGCCAGGATCACCAGCAGCGCCAGGCCCAGCCACACCAGCAGCGGCGTGGCGGCGGCTGCCGTGGGGCGGCGAAATGCGGGTTTGGCAGCGGGCATGGGGGCTGGGGGCTGGGTTGACGGGCGCTACTGTAGCGGCCGCCTGCTGCCTGCCCGACCCAAGGCCGGGCCCGGCCCGGGCGAGGCCTGCGCGGCAGCGGCTATGCTCGGCTTGCCGTAACGTCCAATATGGGCGATGTCAACCCCCTATATCAACCTGGAGCCTCAAACCCATGGCGACATCCTGGATGGGATTCACAACCGGCCTGGCGCGCAGCCACCAGGCGCTGTGCGAGGCCAGCGAGGTGCGGGCCGCCGCCTACGGCCACCATGTGCCGGCGATGGGTGCCGGCCTGGCCCAACCCGACGCCATCGACCTGCAGCCCGGCACCAGCGTGCTGGTCTGCCGCGACAAGGCCAGCGGCCAGGTGGTGGGCACCGCGCGCATCCAGCGCAATCACCCGGCGCCGCTGCAGATCGAGCGCAGCACCGCGATGCCCGAGGCCCTGGTCGATCAAGCGCTGGCCGAGATCACCCGGCTGGCGATCCGCCCGGGCGCCGATGTGCGGATGCGGCCGATGCTGGTCAAGGCCTGCTACTTGTTTGCAGTGGCCAGCCAGATCCGCTGGCTGGTGATCGGCGCGCGCAGCTCGGCGCTGATCCGCATCTACCGCGGCCTGGGCTTTGCCGACCTGTTGGGCGAAGGCCGGCAAGTGCCGCTGGCCCATGCCGGCGGCCTGCCGCACAGCGTGCTGGCCTTCAACGTGGTCACCGCCGAGCGCACCTGGCATGCCGCGCAACATGGCTTGTATGCCTTCATGGTCGAGACCTGGCACCCTGACCTGCAATTGATGGCCGAGCCCGAGCGGGCCGAAGCGGCTGCTCAGGCTGGGCAGCAAGCGGCCGAGGCGCTGCCCGGACGCCGCCCGCAATTGCGAAATGTTGCGTGACGCGCCAGCTTGCGTGACGCGCCAAGTGGCCTGAGGGGGTAGCTCAAGCCGGCGCAGGCTCAAGCCGCCGCTGCCTCACCGGCCGGGCCGCCGGTGTGCGGCGGCCCGGCGTTGCGCAGGGCCAGGGTCAATTGCGTGAGGGTGAAGGGGGTGTCGATCACCAGGTCCATGCCGGCGGCCAGGCACGCGGCCCGGGCGGCGGCGGTGGCGGTGGCGGTGAGGGCCAGGATCGGCAGCCGCGGCAGGCCCAGGGTGCGCTCCTGGCGGCGGATCTCGGCAGTGGCGGCCAGCCCGTCCATCACCGGCATGCGGCAGTCCATCAGCACCGCGTCGGGCCGCTCGGTCTCGCGCAGCGCGCGCCGCACCGCCTGCTTGCCGTCCAGCACCCGCTCGCTGCGCACCCCCAGCCCGTCCAGAAAGGCTTGCACGATCATGGCATTGACATCGTCGTCCTCGGCCACCAGCACCAGCCTGGGCAGGCGCTGCGGCGCCGCCACCGGGCCGGGGGCCGGGTCGCTGTGCGGCGCCACCATCGGCAGCCGGGCATGGAAGCCGAATTGCGAGCCCAGGCCGGCCCGGCTTTGCACGTCGATGTCACCGCCCATGGCGATCGCGATCTCGCGGGCGATGGTCAGGCCCAGGCCCACGCCGTCGGTGGGCCGGTCGCCGCCGGCCTGGTGGAAGGGCTGGAAGATGCGGGCCAGCTCGTGCGCGCCGATGCCCTCACCGGTGTCGTGCACGGTCAGGCGCACCTGATCGACACGGTCACCCAAACTGGCCTCGAGCTGGATGCCGCCGGCATCGGTGAACTTCACCGCATTGCCCAGCAGGTTGTGCAGCACCTGGCGCAGCCGCGCCGCGTCGCCCAGCACCCAGCAGGGCTGCGGCAGATGGGACACCAGCTCGAAGCCCAAGCCCTTGTCGGCGGCGCGCAGGCCAAACACCGCGGACACCTGGTCGAGCTGGGCCCCCAGGTCAAAGGGCTTGGGGTTGAGCGAGAACTGGCCGCTGTTGATGCGTGACACATCCAGCAGGTCGTTGATCAGCTCCAGCAGATGGGTGCCCGAGCTCTCGATCAGCTCCAGCCGGTGGCTGACCACCGGGTCACGCGACTCCAGGTGCAACAGCCGGCTCAGGCCCAGCATGCCGTGCAGCGGCGTGCGCAGCTCATGGCTGACCTTGGCCATGAAGCGGGTGCGTTCGGCCGATTGCTCGCGGGCCAGCGCCAGCGCCTCGTCTTTTTCGCGCACCAGTTGCTCGGCCTGCAGGCGCAGCAGCATGGCGGCGCCCAACTGGCGCGAGGTGGCACGGGCCGTCAGCAATGCCAGCCCGGCCAGCAGCAACTGGCCCAGGCCGGCCAGCGCGGCCACGCCGTCGCTGCGGTACATCAGGCCCAGTGCGGTGGGCAGCAAGATCGGCACCACATAGGCAGCGGTGGCGGCCAGGCGCACCTGCAGGCCGAAGGTGGCCACGCAGCTGACGCCGTCCAGCGCCGCCACGCCCAAGGCCGCCACGGGCAGGGGCTCGCCCATCAGTTGCCAACCGGCCAGGCCCCAGACGGCACCGTCGGCCACCAGCAAGGCCAGCATCGCCGTCTGCCAGCGCTGCCAGTCGCTGGAATCCTGGCCGCTGCGGGCATAGGCCGCAGCCAGCGCGATGCGCAGGCCCGCCACCAGCAGCTTGGCCGCCAGCCAGACCTGCACCTGGACGACGCTCAGCCCCACCCCGGGCTGACCCACCTGCTGCAGCAGGTACATCGCCAGCATCACCGCAAAGCCGCTGGCCGCCAGCGTGCCGATGCGGGTGTGCAGCAGCACCAGACGCAGCAACTCTTGCGCCACATGCTGGCCTTGGGCCGGCGTCATCGCCAGGCCCAGGCCTGACGCGGTCTGCGCCAAACCGGACTGAGAGACTGAGAGTTTTTCGATCATGCCCGCTCACCACCCCAAAACGCGCCCGCTCGTCGTTGCAAATGCTCGCCATAGCCCGGGCTATGGCTGCGCTTTGCGCCTAGATCGAGCACGTCTTGGCGCGTTGCTCGGTCACGCTCGAAATCCTCACAGTCTCTGACGCTGTCGGACAAGCTTTTCGATCAACCTGGCTCCCTGTTGCCACCCCTGCCGGCCGACATTGCGGCGCCCGGCGGCAGGCCGCTGCACCGTCGGTGACAACACAGCGCGCGCAGTATGAACGCTCCAGCCCAGGCCGCTGTGTTGCAAATCACGGGGCTCACGGCTGGCTGCGGCGCGCTGGTCCGGGGGTCGGCTGGATGATCGGCGGGATAGTCGGCCAAGCCCGGTCAATCGTACGCTGCCTTTGTGCGTTAGATAGACTGGTTGCCGGCCTCGCAGCGCGATGTTCTCAGCGGCGGCGCCCTGATCCGCGGGATCGCCAGGATGGCCCGCAGCGGTGGCGGCGGTAGCGGCAGGCACCGGTGGCATCATGTCGGGCATCACCCCAAACTGCCGCTGCAGCCCCCTTCAGCGGCCCCGCCCATCATGGATGTGCAGACCAATGCCCTGCTGATCGACGGCCTGCAACCGTTGACCCTGCCCGCCTTCGACCGCATCCGCGCCGAGGACTTTGCGCCCGCGCTGCAACGCGCGATGCAGTTGCACCGTGCCCAGATCGCGGCGCTGGTGGCCCAGCCGGCGGCGCCGGATTTCGACAACACCGTGGCGCCGCTGGACCGCGCCGGTGACTTGCTGCAGCGCATCGAGGCGGTGTTCCAAAACCTGGGCGCCTCGGCCACCAGCCCGGCGCTGCAAGCCGCCCAGCGCGAGCTGGCCGGGCCTTTGTCGGCCCACTGGAGCGCGGTGCTGCAAGACAGCGGCCTGTTTGCACGCCTGGACGCCGTGCGCCAGCAGGCGCTGGCGCCGGGCCAGGCCGGCCTCAGCCCCGAGCAGTGCCGGCTGGTCGAGCGCCTGCACCTTGACTTTGTGCGCACCGGTGCCCAGCTACCGGCGCAGGCGCGGGCCGAGTTCGCCGCCAACGCCGGCCGGCTGGCCGAGCTGGCCACCCGCTTCGGCCAGAACGTGCTGCATGACGAATCCAGCTTCGCGCTGGCCTTGCCGGACGAAGCCGCCCTGGCCGGCCTGCCTGACTCGGTGCGTGCCGCCGCCGCGCAAGCGGGCGCCGACCGCGGGCTGGCGCAGCCGGTGATCACGCTGGGCCGATCACTGGTGCTGCCGTTTCTCAGCTTCTCGCAGCGCCGTGACCTGCGCGAGCAGGTCTGGCGCGCCTGGGTGGGCCGGGGCGAGCAGCCCGGTGCGCATGACAACCGGCCAGTGGCGCGCGAGATGCTGGCGCTGCGCCAGCGCCAGGCCCGCTTGATGGGCTGCGCTAATTTCGCCGAGTTCAAGCTCGTCGACCCCATGGCCGGCAGCCCGGCCCAGGTGTGGGCGCTGCTGGACCAGGTCTGGCAGCGGGCCTTGCCGGCGCTGGACGCCGAGCGGGCCTTGC
>JANLZT010000168.1:0-6043 GCA_031366465.1 Betaproteobacteria bacterium
GCGCTTTGCTGCCGCCTGGCGCGCAGCAGCGTGAGCTTGGGCCCTGCACCGCCATCCCACAGCGCCAGCCGGGGCCTGCGCCTGATGCTGCTGCTCACCATGGCGGTGTGGGGCGCCAACCTGTCGGTGGTCAAGCTGCTGATCGAGCGGCTGGAGCCGATGTGGGTCTCGGTGCTGCGCATGGCGGTGGCCACGCTGGCGCTGTGGGCGGTGGTGCACTGGCGCGGACTGGCCTGGCCGGGGGCCGCCACCTGGCGCCAGGTTGGGCAGTTTGCGGCCTGCGCGCTGTTGATGGTCTACCTCAACCAGGTCTGCTTCACGCTGGGTGTGCAGCGCACGGCGGCGGCCAATGCGGCGCTGATCATCGCGCTCAACCCGCTGGTGTCGGCGCTGGTGGCTGCCGCGCTGCTGGGTGACCGCCTCAGCCCGGCGCGGCTGCTGGGGGTGGTGCTGGGCTTTGGCGGGGTGGCGGCGGTGGTGCTGCACCGGCCCGGCGCGGCCCTGGGGCACGGCAGCCTGGGCGATTTGCTGGTGTTCGGCTCGGTGGTGGCCTGGGTGGCGGGCGGGGTGCTGGTGCAGCGCCTGGCGCGGCAGTTTGATTCGGCAATGGTCAGCGCGGCGGTGTTTGCCATCGGCACGGCGATGGTGGCGGCCCACCTGGCACTTGACCCAGGGTCGGCCTGGCCGGCGGCGTCGCTGTTCGATCTGCGCACCCTGCTGCTGCTGGGGGTGTCCGGCCTGCTGGCCAGTGCGGTGGGTGCGCTGGTGTGGAACCGCGCGCTCACCACCCTGGGCGTGGCCCGCACCGCGCTCTACGCCTACTGGGTGCCGATCTTCGGCGTGGCCTTTGCCGTGATCGTGCTGGGGGAGCCGTTGACGGTCTGGCATGGCATTGGCCTGGCGGGGGTGTTGGCTGGCACCTGGCTGGGCACCCGCAGGGCTTGAGCCGCCCGCGTCGGCTTGCGGGCATGTCCGGTGCTGCCCGCCCGCCGCGCTGAGGCAGGCTGGCCACCCCCCACCCGATGGATACCTGCCCCATGCGCTGCCTCGCACTGTCCTTGCTGCCCCTGGCGCTGTGCGCCGCCAGCCTGTCGGCGCTGGCCGCGCCCGATGCCGGCCTGCTGGCTGCCGCGCGCGCGGCCGGGCCGGCCCAGCGCGATCTGCTGGTCGGCCGGCTGCAGGGCAAGGGCCAGCGCCGGCTGATGCTGATCGGCCGCATGGACACCATCTACTGGCCTGGCATCCTGGCCAGCCAGCCGATCCGGCAGGACGGCAACAAGCTCTACGGCCCCGGCATTGCCGATGACAAGGGGGGTCTGGCGGTGGTGCTGCACAGCCTGGCCATCCTCCAGGCCCAGGGCTGGCAGGACTAGCCCAGCTCACGGTGCTGCTCAATGCTGACGAAGAGTCGGGCTCGCTGGGCTCGGGCGATCTGATCGCCACGCTGGGCGAACAGCATGACGTGGTGCTGTCCTACGAGCCCACCGCCGCCAAGGAGGTGGCCAAGGCCGAGGGCGTGCTGCTGGCCGCGGCCGGCGGCGGGCCGCTGACGATGAGCGTCAAGGGCCGGTCGGCGCATGCCGGTGTGGCGCCTGAGCTGGGCCGCAATGCGCTGATCGAGGCCGCCCACCGGATGCTGCAGACCCGCGACATCGCCAAGGACATCCCCGGCGCGCAGCCGGCTCTACCTGAGCACCCGGCTGCTGATGGAACTGGCGCGGGAGTGAGCGGGGCCGCAGGCCGCGCCCGCCGTCGCGCGCGCCGTCGCGGTCGCGGTCGGCGTCGGCCTTGGGGCTGGGCGAGCCGGGTTCGTTGACGGCTCAAGCCGGTCGCGATGCCCGTGGCTGCACAGCAGCGCGTCCTTCGCAGGATGTCGGGCGCGAATTGGACGGATCTCCGTTCCCTCGATTTCGACCTTGATCGTCCGGTTCTTGCCCCGGAAGCTGAGGAGGGTGGTCAAGGGCTGCCGTTGAGGCCAGTGGCCGCGTCGGCCCAGGCCAGCAGATCATTGACCCAGGCCAAGGTGACGGCGCGATCAAGCTCGCCAGCGTCGAGTGCGCCGTAGCGCGCCGCCACCGCGTAGGGGTTGAGTGCGTCCAGGACCTCAGCATGTGGCGGTGCCCCAATGGTGGCGGCGTCCAGCGCCAGCAGCCATTGAGCGATGTTGTGGGTGCGCGGCACCATCACTGCCAGCCGGAACAACACCGCCTTGATGGCCTTTTCGACCACCTGCTGGGCATGAAAGCCCAGGATGGAATCGTGAATCGCGGCATTGTCGACAAGCGCCATGTAGGCTGCGGCGTCACGTCACGTCACGTCGCGCCGACGCCAGCATCAGATCGGCCATCGTCGGCTCAGCCATGCAGCACCCGCCCCTCCTGCAGCGCCCACCAATAGACCGAGCCGGGCTCTTGCCCCAGGCGTGCCAGCTCGTCAGCCGACACCACCAGCACATCCACTGGCACCCGCAACGGCCGCAGTGCACGGCTGAGCTGCAACATCTCCTGGGCCCGGTTGGTGACCCGGTTTTGGACCACCATCAGGTCCAGGTCTGATTCATCATCGGCATCGCCGCGGGCATAGGAGCCGAACAGCACGATGCGCTCAGGATTGCCAACTGCCACCAGGGTGGCCACTGCCTTTGCGATGGTGTCTTCGGAGATCATGGCGCCAGCCCGTCGAGTTGGGTCGGCCATTGTTTCACTTCCCGTTTGCGGTCCATTTTTTGACGGGCCAGTCGTTGAACTTCAGGAAATCGCGCAATCCCGGCAGCAGCCCTTAGGCTTGCGCTGTGGCAAGCTGATGATCGATAAAATACTGTATAAATTATCAGTATTCTCATCCTTGTGGTGTGCCCAGGCCTTTGCCAGCAAAGTCCTTGGCACGCCCGGCGCACCGACGAAAGAACCCTCATGAGCGCCCTCTTGCCCATCCCGCACATTGTCGAAGCCGCCGCTCGGTCCGTTGCGCCCGGCCGCCGTACTGCAAACTCTGCCAGCCTGCCGCCCCAGCCCATCAGCGCCGAGGTGCTGGCCGAAAAATACGCCAAGGGCGACGAGACCACGCCCGACGATGTGCGCCGCCGGGTGGCGCGGGCCCTGGCACAGGCCGAGCCGGCCGATCAGCGCGCCGCCTGGCAGGCGCGCTTCCTGGACGCCCAACAGCGTGGCTTTGTGCCGGCCGGGCGCATCAATTCAGCCGCCGGCACACCGCTGGCGGCCACCCTGATCAACTGCTTTGTGCAGCCGGTGGGCGATTCGATCTCGCAGCCCGAGGAAGGCTTTGTCGGCATCTACACCGCGCTCACCGAGGCGGCCGAGACCATGCGCCGTGGCGGCGGCGTGGGCTACGACTTCTCGCGCATCCGTCCGGCCGGCGCCTGGGTGGCGCCGACCCAGAGCAGCGCGTCGGGCCCGGTCAGCTATATGCGGGTCTTCGACCGCAGTTGCGAGACGGTGGAGAGCGCCGGCAGCCGGCGCGGCGCGCAGATGGCGGTGCTGCGCTGCGACCACCCGGATGTGCAGGCCTTCATCCGCGCCAAAGACCAAGGCGACCTGCGCAACTTCAACATCTCGGTGGGCGTCACCGATGCCTTCATGCAGGCGGTGCAGGACGGCGCCGACTTTGAGCTGGTGCACAAGGCCGAGCCCGGCCCGGCGCTCAAAGCCGCCGGTGCCTGGCGCCGCGCCGACGGCCTGTGGGTCTATCGCAAGCTGCCCGCTGGCGCGCTGTGGGACCAGATCATGCGCAGCACTTACGACCATGCCGAGCCGGGCGTGCTGTTCCTCGACCGCATCAATGCCGACAACAACCTGGGCTACTGCGAGACGATTGCGGCGACCAACCCGTGTGTGACGGCCGATACGCGCCTGGCCACCCAGCACGGCCTGGTCCGCATCGGTGACCTGTTTGAAGCGGGCGCACCCCTGGAAGTCACCGTCGATCAGCGGGCCTTGGGTGTTGATGGCTGCGGCGTGATGACCCGGCCGGCGGTGCCCGCATTCATGACAGCGCGCGATGCCGAGGTCTTTCATGTCACCACCGCCGAGGGCTATTCGCTCAAGGCCACGGCGTGGCACGAGGTCTACACCGCGCGCGGCAAGATCAAGTTGACTGACTTGCAGCCGGGGGACGAAATCTGGGTTCAGTCCGGCAAGGGTCAGTTCGGGCAAAGCGGCAATGAGATGTTGGGCACTCTGCTGGGCCTGATCGCCGGTGATGGCCACTTCACGAGCCGGGGCAAGGGCCAGGAGGCCGCCGTAGTCAGCCTCTGGAATGAGGAGCGGGCGCTGGCAGATTTTGTGGCGCAGGCGGTCAATCTGTTGATCCAGGGCCAGGCTTTGGCGCCGCGTGCGTATGGAGTCTCACCGGTGGCGGTGCCGGCTCGCAACCTTGTGTTCATCCGGTCGGTGCTGCTGGCGCGCGCGCTGCAGGCCTATGGCTTCACCCGGGATACCAAACTGCAGGTGCCCGAGGTGGTCTGGCGTGGCAGCGAGGCCTGCGTCAAGGGCTATCTGCGGGCGCTGTTCCAGACCGATGGCACGGTCAACGTCTCGTCGGCACGCCAGACCTGTTCCATCCGGCTCAGTTCGGTGCACCGCCCCTTGCTGCAGGACGTGCAGCTGCTGCTGGCCAATTTCGGTGTGTTCTCGCGCATCCACCATCGCAAGGCGGCTGCCAACAAGGCGCTGCCGGACGGCCATGGTGGGCACAAGGACTACGCCTGCCACGCCCTGCATGAGTTGATTGTGGATGGCCAGTCGCGCGAGGTCTTCATGCGTGATATCGGCTTCCTGCTGGAAGCCAAGCGCGCCAAGTACGCGGCCTGGGTGGCCGGCAAGGCCCTGCTCAAGCATCAGCGTTTTGCGGCCAAGGTGTTGTCCATCGTGCCCGTTGGCCGCGAGTCGGTGTACGACACCACCCAGCCGGACTGCAACACCGTGATCTTCAATGGCCTGGTCACCGGGCAGTGCGCTGAACAGCCGCTTCCCCCCTACGGCTGCTGCTGCCTGGGCAGCGTCAACCTCTGCCTGTTTGTGCAGCGCCCCTTCGAGCCTGATGCCGGCTTCGACGATGCCGGCTTTGCCGAGGTCTGCGCCGTGGCCACCCGGATGCTCGACAACGTGCTCGAGGTCACCGTCTGGCCTTTGCCGCAGCAGCGGGCCGAGGCGATGGCCAAGCGCCGCATCGGCCTGGGTTTTACCGGCCTGGGCGATGCGCTGGTGATGCTGGGCCTGCGCTACGACAGCGAGCCCGCCCGGGTGATGGCCGGCCGCATCGCGGCCCTGATGCGCGACGCCGCCTACAACGCCAGCGCCGACCTGGCGGCCGAGCGCGGGGCCTTTCCGCTGTTCAACGCCGAGCTGTTCTTGTCGCGCGGCAGCTTTGCGTCGCGGCTGCCGCAGGCTGTCCAGCACAAGATCCGGGCCCAGGGCCTGCGCAACTCTCACCTGCTGTCGATCGCCCCCACCGGCACCATCAGCCTGGCCTTTGCCGACAACGCCAGCAACGGCATCGAGCCGGCCTTCAGCTGGGCCTACACCCGCAAGAAGCGCGAGCCCGACAACAGTTTCAAGCACTACGCCGTGCAAGACCACGCCTGGCGCCTGTACCGCCACTTGAAGGGCGATGACGCACCGCTGACCGACGCCTTCGTCACCGCGCTGGAGATGAGCGCGCAGGCCCACGCGGCGATGGTGGCGGCGGTGGCGCCCTGCATCGACACCTCGATCAGCAAGACCGTCAACGTGCCGGCCGACTACCCCTACGCCGATTTCCAGGGCCTCTACCTGCAGGCCTGGCAGGCGGGCTTGAAGGGCCTGGCCACCTACCGGCCCAACAGCGTGCTGGGGGCGGTCTTGAGCGTGGATGCGGCCACTGCCTCACCCGCCGCCGCCACACCAGCGGCCCAGCCCGCGCCGCTGGTGGCGCTTGAAGGTGCCAACCAGCGGCTGCGGCTGGACCGCCTGCCCGCCGCCGTGCTGGCCAGCCTGCGCTGGCCCAGCCGGCCCGAGCTGCCCGGCGGCAACCCGGCCTGGAGCTA
>JANLZT010000184.1:0-3853 GCA_031366465.1 Betaproteobacteria bacterium
CTGTCGCCCAGCGGCAACCGTGATTTGCTGCTGCCCAAGCGTGATGACTGAGGCGTCGAGAGTCGCGCTGCGCCGCCTGGGGCGCTTGGCGGCGGTGATGCAAGTGGTGGGCGCCAGCCTGCTGCTGCTGGCCGCATCGGCCCGCGCCGATGCGCTGGAGGCCTTGCGCGATTTCACCCGCGAGGTCAAGACCGGCCGGGCCAACTTCACCCAGACCGTCAGCTCGCCTGATGGCAGCCGGCGCAAGACCTCGTCGGGCTACTTCGAGTTCGCGCGGCCCGACCGTTTCCGCTTCGTCTACAGCAAGCCCTTCGAGCAACAGATCGTTGCCGACGGCCGCAAGGTCTGGCTCTACGACGTCGATCTCAACCAGGTCACGGTGCGGCAGATGACGTCGGCGCTGGGCGCCACGCCGGTGGCGCTGCTGGCCGGGGCCTCGATGGACAAGGACTTTGTGCTGAGCGCGGCGCCGGCCGAGGACGGCCTGGACTGGGTGCTGGCCCAGCCGCGCGCCCAAGAGGGCGCGCAACTGCAGTCACTGCGCATCGGCTTCAATGGCAAGGCCTTGGCCGGGCTGGACATCGTCGATGCCTTTGGCCAGCGCTCGCAGCTTCGCTTCAGCCGGGTCGAGGCCAACCTGCGGCTGGCTGACGAGGCCTTCCGCTTCGTCGTGCCCAAGGGCGTGGACCTGATCGAGTCGCCCTGAATGGCCCAGCCCGACAAGGTGGTTTGGCTGGCCAGGCGCCACCACTGGCCTGTGCTCGCGCTGTGAGCCCGGTATCGGCCGGGCCGCGGCCGCGGCCGCTGCGACTGGCCGGCGGGCCGCGCGGTGTGCTGCTCTTCCACGGGTTGTCCAGCGGGCCGCAAGAGTTGCAGTACCTGGCCCGGGGCCTGCACCTGGCGGGCTACACCGTGCAGGTGCCGGTGCTGCCCGGCTACAGCTTTGCCGGTGCCGATCAGGCGCTGGCGCCGCATGCCCAGTGGACGGCAGCCGCCCAGGCCGAGTTCGATGCACTGCGCGCCCGTTGCGAACAGGTGGCCGTGGGCGGGCTGTGCATAGGCGCGGTGCTGGCGCTGCAATTGGCGGCGCGGCGTGGGCCTGAGGTGGCGGCGGTGCTGGCCTTGTCCACCACCTTGCATTACGACGGCTGGGCCACGCCCTGGACCCGCCGCCTGCTGCCGCTGGCGGCCTGGGTGCCGGGGGCAGGGCGCATCGGCGTGCGTGAGGCCGCACCCTTCGGCGTCAAGGACGAGCGCCTGCGCGGCTGGATCGCCGCGCAGATGCAGGCCACCGGCGCATCGGCGGCGGGTGCTGCCATCCTGCGGGTGGGCGATCTGCTGCAGGCGCGCCGGCTGATCAAGGAAGTGCGTGCCAGCCTGCCCGCCATCACCAGCCCGACCTTGCTGCTGCATGCCCGCGACGACGACGCCGCGTCACCGCGCAGCGCCTTTGAGGTGGCGCAGCGGGTGGCGGCGCGGCGGGTGCGCTGCGTGCTGCTGGCCGACAGCTACCATATGCTCAGCATTGACCGCGAGAAGCAGCGGGTGCTGTTCGAGATGCGCCAGTTTCTCGATACCGGCCCGGATACCGAGGCCGGCGGCGGCGGGCGCCGGGCACTGTGACCGCGTTGACCAGGAGACCGCCATGATCCCCAGCAGCCCCACCGCGCTGGACGTGTTGCGCCGCGTGCTGGGCCATTACAGCGACGCCGCGCCCGAGCAGATCGTGGCCGAGGCCGAGCTGTCGGCGCTGCAGGTGGATTCGCTGACCTTGGCCGAACTGCTGTTCGAGCTGGAGGACTTGGTCGGCGCGCCGATGGCCGAGCCCAGCGAGCGCCCCACCCATGTCAGCGATCTGCTGCGGCTGATCGAGCCCCACCTCGCGGCGATTGCCAGCCGCTCGCAGGCGCCATGACCGGCTGGCAGCCACCGCAGCGCGTGGTCGTCACCGGCCTGGGCCAGGTCGCACCGCATGGGCGTGATGTGGCGGCCGCCTTCGAGGCCTTGCTCAACGGCCGCAGCGCGCTGGCCTGCCAAACCGTGGGCGAGGTGCCGCACAGCGTGCGGCTGCCGGCGGGCGTCTGCCCGGCCTTCGACGCCGCCGCCGAGCTGGGCCGCGCCCGGGTGGTGACGATGGACCGCGTCAGCCAACTGTCGGCGCTGGCCGCCCGCTCGGCCTGGGCCGACGCCGGCCTGGCCGGCGCGGGCGCCACCAGCCCCGTCGAGCGCGAGCAGGCCTGTGTGATGTGGGGCACCGGCGCCGGCGGTATCCAGACCATCGAGCGCGGCTACCGTGATCTCTTCGTCAGGGCCAGGCCGCGGGTCTCGCCGCTCAGCATGGTGATGGGCATGCACAACGCTGCGGCCAGCCAGATCGCGCTGCTGCTGGGCCTGGGCGGCGATTGCCTGACCTACTCGGTGGCCTGTGCCTCGTCGGCGGTGGCCTTGGCCGAGGCGATGCGCCGGGTGCGGCAGGGTGATTGCCCATTGGCGCTGGCCGGCGGGGCCGAGGCGGCCTTGCCGTTTGGCACCGTCAAGGCCTGGCAATCGATGCAGGTGCTGGCGCATGCTGAAACAGGCGCTGACACAGGCTCCGATAGCGCCGCCGATACCGCCGCCGCCAGCGCGGCAGCCGCCTGCCGGCCCTTCGATGCCCAGCGCGGCGGCCTGGTGTTGGGCGAGGGCGCGGCCGCGCTGGTGCTGGAGGCGCGTGACCACGCCATCGCCCGGGGTGCCCGCATCTATGCCGAGCTGGCCGGCGCGGGCGGCAGTTGCGACCACCAGCACCTCAGCACCCCGGCGGCGGCCGGCCAGTTGCGGGCGCTGCAGGCGGCGCTGCGCGATGCCCGCGCCGATGTCGCCGAGTTGGGCTATGTCAACGCCCACGGCACCGCCACCGTCGATGGCGATCCGGTCGAGGCCGACGCGCTGCGCCGGCTGCTGGGGCCGCAGGCCAGCCGGGTGGCGGTGAGCGCCACCAAATCCATGCACGGCCACCTGATGGGCGCGGCCGGCGCCATCGAGGCGGTGGTCACCGTGATGGCGCTGCACACCGGCCACCTGCCGCCCACCGCCCACCTGACGCATATCGACCCCACCTGCGCGGGCCTGGACCATGTGCAGGGCAGCGCCCGCCATGACACCGGCCTGCGCCTGGCGCTGTCCAGCTCATTCGCCTTTGGCGGCAGCAACCTGGTGCTGGCCTTCCGGCGCGACGCGGCCTGAAGCGGCCGTCGAGGCCCGTCAGCAACATCCCATGGACCTGCAGGACAGTTTCTTCGATGCCGACCCGCCAGCGGCCCCGGCCGCCGCGCCGATGGGCAGTGCCGCGCAGGCCGCACCGCCCGCCGACGCGCCGCTGGCTGAGCGCCTGCGCCCGCGCCACCTGGACGAGGTGATCGGCCAGGCCCACCTGCTGGGCCCGGGCAAGCCACTGCGGGTGGCGTTTGAGTCCGGCCGCCTGCATTCGATGATCCTCTGGGGCCCGCCCGGCGTGGGCAAGACCACGCTGGCGCGGCTGGTGGCCGGGGCGGTGCGGGCCCGGCTGATCGTGTTGTCTGCGGTGCTGGCCGGCGTCAAGGACATCCGCGACGCCGTCGAGCAGGCGCGGGCCTGGCGCAGCAGCGGCATGCCCACGGTGGTGTTTGTCGACGAGGTGCACCGCTTCAACAAGGCCCAGCAGGACGCCTTTTTGCCGCATGTCGAGACGGGTCTGTTCACCTTCATCGGCGCCACCACCGAGAACCCCAGCTTCGAGGTCAACTCGGCCCTGCTCAGCCGCGCCACCGTGCATGTGCTGCAGGCCCTGGACGACGCCGACCTGGCCCTGCTGATTGAGCGCGCCCAGCAGGCC
>JANLZT010000187.1:0-6242 GCA_031366465.1 Betaproteobacteria bacterium
CGGCTTCGTGATCTGCATCACCGCCGCCGCGCGGCAGTCCATCCCCAAGCCGGCACCCGGCTACGGCGGCCCGCCGGGCCAAAGCGCTCCTAAACTGGCGGCCCCCGCCCGGTCCGCCCAGCCGCGCCGCCGACCCTGTCCCCCCAAGGAGCCCCCATGACACGCGATACCAGCCAATGGCGTTTCGAGACCCAGTCCGTGCACGCCGGCTACACCCCCGAGCCCACCACCCATGCGGTGGCGGTGCCGATCTACCAGACGGTGGCCTACTCGTTTGACAGCGCCCAGCATGGTGCCGACCTGTTCGACCTGAAGGTGGCGGGCAATATCTACACCCGCATCATGAACCCGACCCAGGCGGTGCTGGAGGAGCGGGTGGCCGCGCTGGAGGGCGGCATTGCGGCGCTGGCGGTGGCCTCGGGCCAGGCGGCAGTGACCTACGCGATCCAGACGATCACCGAGGCCGGCGACAACATCGTCAGCAGCAGCGCACTGTATGGCGGCACCTACAACCTGTTTGCCCACACCTTGCCGCAGTTCGGCGTCAACACCCGGTTTGCTGATTTTCGCAATCCGGCCAGCTTCGAGCCGCTGATCGACGCCCATACCAAGGCGATCTTTGTCGAATCGCTGGGCAACCCCACCGGCAATATCACCGACATCGCGGCAATCGCGTCGATTGCCCACCGCCACGGCATCCCGCTGATCGTCGACAACACCGTGCCCAGCCCGTATTTGTGCCGGCCGTTCGAGCATGGCGCCGACATCGTGGTGCATTCACTGACCAAATACCTGGGCGGCCATGGCACCAGCATCGGCGGCATCATCGTTGACTCGGGCAAATTCCCCTGGGCCCAGTACCCGCAGCGCTTCAAGCGCCTGAATGAGCCCGATGTCAGCTACCACGGCGTGGTCTACACCCAGGCACTGGGGGCGGCGGCCTATATCGGCCGGGCCCGGGTGGTGCCGCTGCGCAATATGGGCGCGGCGATCTCGCCCTTCAATGCCTGGCTGATCTTGCAGGGCATCGAGACCCTGGCGCTGCGCATGGACCGCATCTGCGCCAACGCGCTGGCGGTGGCGCAGTACCTGCAAGCCCACGCCAAGGTCGGCTGGGTCCACTACGCCGGCCTGCCCGACCACCCCGACCATGGGCTGGTGCAATCGATGATGGGCGGCCGGGCGTCGGGCCTGCTGACCTTTGGCGTCAAGTCGGCCGCCGGTGAGGGCCGCGCGGCGGGCGCGCGCTTCCTGGACGCGCTGCAACTCTTCACCCGGCTGGTCAACATCGGCGATGCCAAATCGCTGGCCACCCACCCGGCATCGACCACCCACCGGCAACTCTCGCCCGACGAGCTGGCCCAGTCCGGCGTCAGCGAGGACACCGTGCGCCTGTGCGTGGGCATCGAGCACATCGACGACCTGCTGGCCGACCTGGGCCAGGCACTGGCGGCGGTTTGAGGGGGCGCGCCGTCGCTGCGCGCCGTCAAGTTGAGGGGCCCTTACCAGCACGCCAACCAGGAGCTGCCATGTCACTGCCACGCAAGATCTTGCAATGGTCCTCGGTGCTGGGCTTGCTGTGGGCCGCCGGCACCGCGCCGGCCTGGGCCTGGGGCCATGCCGGCCACCAGTTGATCGGCAGCCTGGCCGACGATCTGCTGGCCGGCAGCCACGCCGCCCAGCAGGTGGCGCTGGTGCTGGGCCCGTCGCTCAAAAACCTCAAGACCGCTGCGCCCTGGCCCGACTGCGTGCGCGATGTGGCATTCCGGCTGCCCGACCGCTATGTCTACCAGCCGTCCAGCGCCTTCCATTCGCCGGCCTGCGTGCCTTTTGAGGGCGATGCCGAGCGCAAGCGCATGGAGAGCTATGCCCGGCGCAACTGGCACAACTGCCCGGTGCTGGCCGGCCAGCCGAACGGGGCTGCCTGCCACCGCAGCTACCACTTCAGCGATGTCGCGGTGCAGCACGACCACTATTCGCGCCAGTTCGTGGGCACCAGCAACCACGACATCGTGGCCGTGCTGCAGGCCGCCGTGGCGGTGCTGCGCAGCGGCAAGCCGGCGGCCGGCCTGCCCGACCTGCGCGACCGCAAGGAGGCCCTGCTGCTGATCGCCCACCTGGTGGGCGACCTGCACCAACCGCTGCATGTGGGCGCGGTCTATCTGCATGACGATGGCAGCCCGGCCGACCCCGATGCCGGCACGCCGCCCACTGATCCGGTGTTCGAAACCCGGGGCGGCAACAGCCTGGAGATCGCCGACGCCAACCTGCACGAGGCCTGGGACACCATTCCGTCGGCCCTCAAGCTTGCCAGCCTGGCCACCGGGCCTGGGCTCAAACGCCGCCAGGCCCTGCTGGCAGCAGCCCGCACCCAGCCGGCCACGCCCGGCCCGGCCGATGGCTGGCCCGAGCGCTGGGCCACCGACACCGTGTTGGCGTCGCAGGCGGCGTTCCCGGGCCTGCGCTTCAGCCGCAAGGGCGCGCTGGCGCCGGGCCACTGGGTGGTGCAGTTCAACGATGCAGGGGGCTATGCGGCCGCGCAACAAGACCTGCAACGCCGCCAATTGACGCAGGCCGCTGCGCGCCTGGCCGCGCTGCTGCGCGCGGTCTGGCCTTGAGCGGGGCTTGATCGGGGCATGAGCCCAGGCAATCAGGCCGCGCCCATCGCGTCGGCGATGCACTGCAGGTCTTGGCTGCTGACGGTAAACAGCCCAAAGCGCAGCGGATAGGCCCAGTTGCGCTTGCCGGCGGTCCAGGCCATGGCTGCCAGCAGCGGCGCGATGGGCGCGGGCCGGCCGGCTGACCAATCGACATCGCGCCGCCAGGGCACAAAGCCGCCGCCCATGTCAAACAGATAGGGCTCGGTGGCCTTGACCGTGCCCAGCGCGGTGAAGGCCCGCACCGGATCGCGCCCGCCCAGGGTCAGCGTGGGCGAGTAATACACCACCCGGTCGCCGGCCCGCAGGCGACGCAGTGGCGCGGCCTTGCCGTGGCAGACCTGCATGAAGCCCTCGGCCCGGCCGCGCTGCACATGGTCGGCGCTGGCCACCGCGATCCAGCAGCCGCTGCGGGCCTGGGCCGGGCTGGCAAGGGCTGGGGCGGTGCCCAGGTCGAGATCGGATTGGCGAGGGTCGAGCATGACGAGGGCTCCAAGGGCTGTTTGCAAGGCTTCATTCTTGCGACCTGCTGCTGACAAGGCGTGTCAGCAGGCTGCACTGCAAATTGCGGTCAATGCGATCAATGCGCGGGCGCATCGCCCAGCATGCGCTCGATGCGGCGGTCGGGCACCAGCCACATCACCGCCACCAGGCCGTACAGCAAGCCGGCAATCAGCGTCTGCCCCCACAGTGCCAGCGGCACCGCCAGCGCATAGATCACCAAGGACGCATTGCCCTTGAAGTCGCGGCCCATGGCGCGCGCCAGCACCGAGCCCTGGCCATGCGCGGCCACGATGCGGCGCTGCAAGACCCAGTAGCCCGCGCCGCACATCAGCAACACGCCGCCATACAGCGCGGTGGGCAGCGCGGCAAAGTGGTTCTCGCCCATCCAGCCGGTGGCAAAGGGCATCAGCGACAGCCAGAACAGCAAGTGCAGATTGGCCCACAGGATGCCGCCGCTGACGTGGTGCACCGAGTGCAGCAGGTGGTGGTGGTTGTTCCAGTAAATGCCGACATAGATGAAGCTGAGCACATAGCTCAGGAACACCGGCCACAACGCGGCCAACGCGGCCGGCGTGGGGTCGTGCGGCACCTTCATCTCCAGCACCATGATGGTGATGATGATGATGGCGATCACGCCATCGCTGAAGGCCTCCAGCCGGGTCTTGCCCATGGGTGCTCCTGATTGTTTGGGATATTCCGGTGCAGTCGGCCGGGCCAAAAGCCCGAACTGCCATGGCCAAAAACCACCTCAGCTATGAAGGCTCTGACGATGAGTTTCAAGCCAGCCGACAACGAGTTCTGGCACCTTCGTCAATACTTCTCGACCGAAGACAACTTCATCCACGTAACCCATATGCAGCATATCAATCATGCGGCACAGGTATGACCTTCCGCACTCCCACCAAGTGAACTTGTCGTCGATGAAAAGTACGTGCTGCACCTTTCTGCCGGTTGCCGTGTGCAATTCTTCCAGCTCCATGCCATCCAGCAAAGTCTCATATACACCATCGGCGACCCGACTGCCAAAGGTGGTGGTGTAGTAGTACTCCTTGACCTCCCAAATCGCAATCGGGTCAACCACCGAAGGAAATGCACCATCAACGCGGCGTGCCAAGGTGCGAAGTGGCATCGATGCATGAGTGATGGTGGTAAGGCTGCGTGGATCGTAGTCGCAATTTAGTTCTCCGATCCCGGCCTCAACCAGCATGTTGACCATGCCGGTTAGAAATGAGTAATTTCTCTTATCAGCCTTTTGCTTATTGAGTGGCAACGGGCACTTTGGTTTGAGCCTGCGCCGCAGTTTGGAGAATTCATATTCCGCCGCAGTCTGGTCCATGAGATGGTGCTGCACAGTCCCGTTCAAAACCTTTGCGCGAAACTCGAAGTACGACAGCAGCGCACGTCCAAGTGGCGTCAACTGGTCGCCAGCGGATGCAATGTGATTGGTTTCTAGGGTCAACGCAGCGAAGGCTGATCGAATTTCGGCCAAATTCGGAATCTTGATTGTTCCCTGTCCACGCTGGGTGTAGCCAACCTCTTGACTAATTGTTCTTACATTGGCCCAAAACTCTCTAGATTGCGACAGAAATATTGGGTCAGGATTCAAGATAGCGTTCCACAAAATTGGTCAATCGGATTCCGACTGCGTTGCAGACAGCCTCAAGCTCAATGAGGTCCAAACGTTGCTCGCCGTTTTCGTACTTCGACACATACGATTGGCTCTCGCCGATGGCATCGGCCAGCTGCGATTGCGTCAGGTTGCCCTCCAGTCGTACTTGCCGGAGCAGTGCTGCGAGGCGGCTTTTTTTCATGTCGCCAAGTGTGGATTCGATCTTTGAATATTCAAAAATAGAATGCTATGATCTGGCTTCAAGGAGACCACATGCTCTTGCCTGCCCACCAAAGCCAGACGGAGTTGTTTCGTCCGTCAGAGACGCCCATACCCGCCTCAGGCGGTGACACACCTTTCCGAACTCAATTGCTGAAGTGGGTGGGGAACAAACAGAAACAGGCCGACACGATCATCCGCTTCTTCCCGCGTGACGTGGGCTGCTACTTCGAGCCCTTCCTCGGCAGTGGTGGTGTGTTAGGGGTGCTGGCGCCAAAGCGAGCCATCGCCAGCGATACGTTCCTACCCTTGGTAGAAATTTGGCAGTTGCTGCACTCAGACCGAGAGAGGCTCAAGGATAACTACGCCGAGCGGCATGCGCTGATGGCAAGTCTAGGCAAAAAGGCGGCCTACGAGCAGGTCTTGAGTTCATACAACCGGTATCCCAATGGTGCCGACTTGGTCTTCCTGTGTCGCGCCTGCTACGGCGGCGTCGTGCGGTTTCGAAAACACGACGGCTACATGAGCACGCCCTGTGGTGTGCACGATCCAGTGGCGCCTGAGAGCTTTGCCAAACGCGTAGATGTTTGGTACGCCCGGACCCAAGGCACCGAGTTCCTTCATCTGGATTTTGCGGCGGCCACTGCGATGGCCGCCGCTGGCGATCTGGTGTATTGCGACCCGCCCTATGCCGACAGCCAGGCCATTTTGTACGGCGCGCAGGCATTCTCCCTTGAGCGTTTGCTTGATTCAATTGCCGCTTGCAAAGCACGCGGCGCCCGGGTCGCGCTCAGCATCGACGGCACCAAGTTCTCCGGCAAGAAACTGTGCGATGTGCCGGTCCCCCGTGGCTTGTTCGAACGCGAAGAATTTGTAAACGTGGGCAGATCCATGCTGAAACGGTTTCAGATGGACGGGAAAAGTTTGGAGGAGCACGAGGTCAGTGATCGGCTGTTGCTGACTTACTGATGCCAGCATGCATAGACGGCTTGACAGTGGAGTCCGGCGCCAGCAAACCTGTCAATTGCCAGCCCGCCCGTCACGCAAATGACTATAGCGACCGGTGACAATCCGCCCATGACCTCGCTGCTCGTGATCCGCCATGGTGAAACCGACTGGAACCGCCAGCACCGATTCCAGGGCCAGATCGACGTGCCGCTGAATGCGCTGGGCCTGGAGCAGGCGCGCCGGCTGGGCCTGCGCCTGGCGGGTGAGCCCATCGATTGCATGGTGGTCAGCGACCTGGGCCGCGC
>JANLZT010000189.1:0-1943 GCA_031366465.1 Betaproteobacteria bacterium
CTCGTAGACGCTCATCTCCAGCATCTTGGGGTCGATCAGGATCAGCCGCACATCGCGCGCCTCGGCCTTGTAGAGCAGGCTCAGGATCATCGCGTTGATGCCCACCGACTTGCCCGAGCCGGTGGTGCCGGCCACCAGGCAGTGCGGCATCTTGGCCAGGTCAGCCACCAGCGGCGCGCCGACGATGTCCTTGCCCAGGCCCATGGTCAATTGCGACGCCGCGTCGTGGTAGACCTGCGAGCCCAGGATCTCGGCCAGCCGGATCATCTGCCGCTTGGCGTTCGGCAATTCGAGGGCCATCGTGGTCTTGCCCGGGATGATCTCGACCACCCGGATGCTGACCAGCGACAAAGACCGCGCCAGGTCCTTGGCCAGGTTGACCACCTGTGAGCCCTTGACGCCGGTGGCCGGCTCAATCTCGTAGCGGGTGATCACCGGGCCGGGCGAGGCCGCCACCACCCGCACCTCGACACCAAAATCGCGCAGCTTCTTCTCGATCATGCGCGAGGTCATCTCCACCGATTCGGGCGTGACCGAATGCACCTGGTTGGTTGCAGCGGCGTCCAGCAGGTCGACCTGCGGCAGCTTGGTGTCGCGCAGCTCATTGAACAGCGGCTGCTGGCGCTCCCTGGCCACCCGGGTGCTCTTGGGCACCTCGATGATGGGCGCGTCGATCAGGATCGGCCGGTGGACCTCGGCCACGGCCTGTTCCACCGCCCCCTCTTGCTTGCGCTCGCGGGTCAGCACCTCGGCAATGCGCAAGTCCTCCTTGACCTCGCGCGCCACCGCCTGGCGCTGCCACAGGCCCTCGATCCACCCGCCCAGGCGGTCGGCCAGCCGGCCCCACGAGAAGCGCAAGGCCAGCGACAGGCCCAGCACCCAGGCGGCGATCCACAGCACGCCCGAGCCGGCAAAGCCCAGCCAGCGCATCGACAAACTGCCTGCCACCGCGCCCAGCACGCCGCCGGCCTGGCCACCAGGCAACTGGCCGTCCAGGCGGTAGAGGCGGGTCCATTCCAGGCTGCTACTGGCGGTGAGCAACAAGCCCAGGCCCAGCCAGAACCACACGCCCGGCAGCACGGGTAAGTCGTCAGTGCCGGGCCCCCGCAACCACAGCGCCAGGTTGGCCAGCCAGCAGCGCAAGCCCACCAGCATCAGTAGCCAGACCGAATAGCCCAGCAGGAACAGCGCCAGGTCCGACGCCCAGGCGCCCAGCAATCCGGCCTTGTTGGCCACCGCCGCGCCGCTGCCGGAGCTGGAGAAACCCGGGTCGGCGGCCTGGTGGGTGAGCAAGGCCAGCGCCATCAGCAGCCACAACAGGCCGCCGGCCAGCAACAGGCCTTGCACCTGCCAGCGCGGCGTGGCGCTGGCGCCAGCGGGGCGCCGGTCAGGCAGTGACGCAGCGCCGTCGGCGCCCAGGGATCCGAGCGGAAATGTCATGCCACGGATTGTGAGTCATGACGCCCCCCGCCCCGCGCCGCTCACTCCGGCTGGGCGACGCGTTCCTTGATCACCACTGAGCCGTTTTCCTGGGTCTCGATGACGCCGCGCTCCTCCAGGTCTTTCATGACCCGGCTGACCATCTCGCGCGAGGCGCCCACCACCTTGGCCATGTCCTGGCGCGAGACCTTGCTGCGGATGGTCTTGATGCCGCCCACGTCCTCGGACATCTCCAGCAGCGTGCGGGCGACGCGGCCGTAGACATCGAGCAAGGCCAGCGACTCGATCTGCCGGTCGGCATGGCGCAGGCGCCGCACCAGGCCGCGCAGGATGGAGTAGGACAGGGTTGAATGCTCGGGCAGGCAGCGCTGGAAATCAGCCCGGCCCAGGATCAGCATGTCGGTCTGGATCTCGCAGCGCACGGTGGCCGAGTGGGCCTCGTTGTCGATCAGGCTCATCTCGCCCACGTAGTCGCCCGATTCAAGCACCGCCAGGATCACCTC
>JANLZT010000200.1:0-1742 GCA_031366465.1 Betaproteobacteria bacterium
CAGACCTTCCAGCGAGATCACCATGCGACCTGATTGCCTCAAGCCGGCCCGCTGCCGGCTGACCCTCACCCGCCTGCCCGGCGCCGCGCTGGCCGTCCTGGCGTTGATCTCGCTGGCCGTCCCCGCTGGCCCCACGGTGCCCGCCAGCCGGCCCGACCCGCTGGACTCGCTGGCCAGCGTCCCGGCGCTGCGCTACAGCTCGCCGTTCAAATTTGATGGGCGCCCGGAGGCCGACCAGCCGCTGTCCTGGCGCGATGCCAACGACAGCGTGGCCCGCATTGGCGGCTGGCGGGTTTATGCCCGCGAGGCCCAACAGCCTGACCCCGGGCCTGCGGCCATGCCATCACCGCCCGGGCCGGCGCCAGCAGCGCTGCCGCCGGGCCATGCCGGCCACAAGACGCCATGAAGCACCCCACCCTGCGCCTGGCCCTGCTCACGACTGCCGCCGTGCTGGGCGGCTGCACCTCGTTCAGCCCCGACGGCGGCTTTGCGGCGGTCGAGCAGACCACCCGGGACAAGCTGGGCAAGTCGCTGCTGTGGGCCCGCTCAGAGGCCGACCAGCAGGCCATCGACCTGCGAGTGGCCGAGCTGCTGGCCCAGCCCCTGTCGGTGGACGACGCGGTGCAGCTGGCGCTGCTCAACAACCGGGGCCTGCAGGCCAGCTTCCAGGCGCTGGGCATCACCGAGGCCGAGCTGGTACAGGCCGGCCGCTTGCCCAACCCGGGATTCAGCCTGGCCCGCTTGCGGCGCGGCGACGAAATCGAGCAAGAGCGCGGCCTGCACCTCAACATCGCCGCGCTGATCGCGATGCCCTTCGTGGTCGAGCTGCAGACACGGCGGCTGGCGCAGACCCAGGGCTGGGTGGCGATGGGCGTGCTGCAACTGGCGGCCGACACCCGCAAGGCCTACTACACCGCGCTGGCCGCCGAGCAGACGGTGCGCTACCAGCGCCAGGTGCGGCAGGCCGCCGACGCCAGCGCCGAGCTGGCGCGCCGCATGGAGCAGGTGGGCAACTTCAACAAATTGCAGCGCGCCCGCGAGCAGATGTTCTCGGCCGATGCCGCCCTGAACCTGGCCCGGGCCGAGCAGGCCCAGCGTGCCACGCGCGAGCGCCTGACGCGGCTGCTGGGCGTCTGGGGTGCGCAAACCGGCTTCAACCTGCCCGAGCGCCTGCCCGACCTGCCCAAGGCGGTGCTCGACCTGCCCGACATCGAGCGGCAGGCGCTGGCGCAGCGGCTGGACGTGCAGGGCGCCAGGCTGGCCACCGAGCAGACCGCCCGCCAGTTGGGCCTGACCCAGACCACCCGCTTCATCAATGTGCTGGACCTGGGCCTGCGCCACAACGGCTCGAACCAGCTGCCCAGCCAGCGCGGCTGGGAGATCAGCTTCGAGCTGCCGCTGTTCGACTGGGGTGGGGCGCGGCTGGCCCGGGCCGAAGCCGTCTACATGCAGGCCCTGCACCGCGCGGCCGAGACCGCCATCAATGCCCGCTCAGAAGTGCGCGAGGCCTACACCGGCTACCGCACCGCCCATGACATCGCCCGCTACCAGCGCGACGAGGTGGTGCCGCTGAACCAGCGCATTTCCGAGGAGAACCTGCTGCGCTACAACGGCATGTTGATCGGCGTGTTCGAGCTGCTGGCCGATGCCCGCAGCCAGATCGCCAGCGTCAACGCCGCGATCCAGGCCCTGCGCGATTTCTGGATCGCCCAGGCCGACCTGGACATGGCCATGATCGGCAA
>JANLZT010000232.1:0-2229 GCA_031366465.1 Betaproteobacteria bacterium
CCGTGCACATAGTGGTCAAACACGCGCATCACCTCGGGGTGGAAGTCGCGTGCGGTCAGGCGAGCCATGGGCATCTCCGGTGCTGGGGTTGAAGGGGGCTGGCCTGGGCCAGCCTTGGGGCGATCAGAGGCTGAAGTCGTAGTCGACCACCAGCGGCGCGTGGTCAGAGAAACGCTGCGCCAGGTAGATCGACTCGGCCTTGGCCTTGGCGGCGATGCCGGGCGTGGCCAGGTGGTAGTCCAGGCGCCAGCCGACGTTGTGGGCCCAGGCCTGGCCGCGCGCGCTCCACCAGGTGTATTGCTCGGGATGCGGGTTGAGGCTGCGGAACACGTCCACCAGTCCGGCCTCGTCCAGCAGGCGGGTCATCCAGTTGCGCTCCTCGGGCAGAAAGCCCGAGTTCTTCTGGTTGCCGCGCCAGTTCTTGAGGTCGATCTCCTTGTGGGCGATGTTGATGTCGCCCACCAGGATGAACTCGCGCTCGGCCTTGAGCGCCATCAAGTGCGGATAGACATGGTCGAGGAAGCGGAACTTCACCGCCTGCCGCTCATCGCCCGACGAGCCGCTCGGGAAATAGCAACTGATGATGCTGAGCTTGCGCCGCGCGTTGTCGAACTGCGCCTCGACATAGCGGCCCTCGGCATCAAAATCGGCATCACCCAAGCCCACAATCACCCGGCTGGGCTTTTTGCGGCTATAGATGCCCACACCCGAGTAGCCCTTCTTCTGGGCATAGTGAAAATGCCCGGCCATGCCGGCGATGGTGTCGAACCGGCCGGCCACGTCGTCATGCTGGGCCTTGAGCTCTTGCACCCCCATACAATCCGCGCCCGCCTGCGCCGCCCATTCCAGCAGGCCCTTGTTGGCCGCTGAGCGGATGCCGTTGAGGTTGAGGGTGATGAGTCTGAAAGCCAAGGGATCTCCATGATCGATGCCACCGCTTTGCCCGCCCGGCCCAATGCCGGTCTGGCACTGGATTTTGTGCAGTTTGCAGTCGAGGCGGGGGTGTTGCGCTTTGGTGAATTCAAGACCAAGGCGGGCCGGCTGTCGCCCTACTTCTTCAATGCCGGGCTGTTTGACGACGGCGCCAAGCTGGGCCGCCTTGCGGGATTTTATGCACGCAGCCTGCAGGCTTCGGGCTTGCAGTTCGACATGATTTTTGGCCCGGCCTACAAGGGCATTCCGCTGGCCGCAGCGGTGGCCATCGAGCTGGCGCGGCTGGGCCGTAACCTGCCCTTTGCCTACAACCGCAAGGAGGCCAAGGACCACGGCGAGGGCGGCCTCCTGGTGGGCGCGCCAGTGCGTGGCCGGGTGCTGATCATCGACGACGTGATCTCGGCCGGCACCTCGGTGCGCGAGGCCATCGCGATGATCCAGGCCGCCGGCGCCACCCCGGTGGCGGTGGCGGTCGCGCTCGACCGGCAGGAGCGGGCCAGTGAAGGCGGCATCGACATGGCCTGGTCGGCCGTGCAATACGTCCGTGATCGCCTGCAACTTGATGTTGCGGCGATTGCCACCCTGCAAGACCTGATGCAGTATCTGCGGTCCACCGATTCACCCGAGCTGGCCCTGCACCTGCCGCGCATGGGCGCTTACCGCGATCAATACGGAGTCTGATTTGTCCCTGGCGCCCCGTCTCCCCCCGGCCAAGGCCCTGCTGCTGAGCATGCTGGGGCTGGCGTCGGTCGCCACTGTCCAAGCCCAGGCCAGCAATCCTGCCAGCGCCCCCGGCATCTACAGCTGCATCGATGGCCAGGGCCGGCGCCTGACCTCTGATCGGCCGATTGCCGACTGCACCGCGCGCGAGCAAAGGGTGCTCAACCGCGACGGGTCGGTGCAGCGGGTGGTGCCGCCGTCGCTCACCGCCGAGGAGCGCGCCGAGCGCGAGGCGTCCGAGCGCCGGGCCGCGCTGGAGCGCTCGGGCCATGCCGATGCGGTGCGCCGCGACCGCAACCTGATGGCCCGCTTTCCGAACGAGGCCACCCATCGCAAGTCACGCGAGGCAGCGCTCGATACCGTTCGGCTGGCGATCAAGGCCACCGAGTTGCGCGTCAAAGAGCTGGCTGCCGAGCGCAAGCCACTGGCCGAAGAGGCCGAGTTCTTCAAGGGCCGGCAGATGCCGCTGCGCTTGAAGCAAGCCCTGGACGGCAATGACGCCGGGGTCGACGCCCAGCGCGCGGCGGCGTCCAACCAGGAGGCCGAGCTGGTGCGCATCAACAAGCTGCACGATGT
>JANLZT010000239.1:0-5545 GCA_031366465.1 Betaproteobacteria bacterium
GGCCTCGCGGGCCTGGGCATCGGCCAGGGCCTGGGCGGCGCGCAGGCGCGGCACGCAGACCACGCCGTCATCGTCGGCCACGATCACGTCGCCCGGCGTCACCCACATGCCGGCGCAGACCACGGCGATGTTGACCGAGCCGATGGTGGCCTTGATCGTGCCCTTGCTGCTGATGGCCTTGCTCCACACCGGAAAGCCCATCGCGGTGAGCGTCTTGACATCGCGCACACCGGCATCGATCACCAGCGCGCGGGCGCCTCGGGCCATGAAGCTGGTGGCCAGCAAATCACCAAAATAGCCGTCGCTGCAGTCGGCGGTGAGCGCCGCCACGACGATGTCGCCGGGCTGGATCTGCTCGGCCGCCACATGCATCATCCAGTTGTCACCCGGGTGCAGCAGCACCGTGACTGCCGTGCCCGAGACCTGGGCGCCGGCATAGATCGGCCGCATATAGGGTTTTAGCAGGCCGACCCGGCCCATCGCCTCGTGCACCGTGGCCGAGCCCAGCGGCGCCAGCGCGTCGGTGGTGGCGCGGTCGCAGCGGCTGATGTTGCGGTAGACAACGCCGAGTTCGTACATGGTCTTCTCCTGGGTTGGCTTCAGAGGCCCCGGGCCTTGAGACGGGCATCGAGCCGGCCAAACACGCGCCGGGCATTGCCTTCATAGACCTGCTGCTTCTGTGCCGGGCTCAGCCGGGTGCTGGCCTCGATGTAGCGCTTGGTGTCGTCGTAGCAGTGGCCGGTCTCGGGGTCGATGCCGCGCACCGCGCCGATCATCTCGCTGGCAAACAGGATGTTGTCCACCGGGATCACCTGGGTCAGCAGGTCGATGCCGGGCTGGTGGTAGACGCAGGTGTCGAAGAAGATGTTGTTGAGCAGATGGTCCTTGAGCAACGGCTTTTTCAGCTCTTGCGCCAGGCCGCGGAAGCGCCCCCAGTGGTAGGGCACCGCGCCGCCGCCATGCGGGATCAGGAATTTGAGCGTCGGGAAATCCTTGAACAGCTCACTGGTCAGGCATTGCATGAAGGCGGTGGTGTCGGCATTCAGGTAATGCGCGCCGGTGGTGTGGAAACAGGCATTGCAACTGGTGCTCACATGGATCATCGCCGGTAGGTCGTAGGCCACCATCTGCTCGTAGAGCGGGTACCAGCTGCGGTCGCTCAAGGGCGGCGATGTCCAATGGCCGCCTGAGGGATCAGGGTTGAGGTTCAGGCCCACATTGCCGTATTGCTCGACGCACTTGACCAACTCGGGGATGCAGGTGGCCGGGTCCACGCCCGGGCTTTGCGGCAGCATCGCGGCGGGCACAAAGCTGTTTGGGAAGAGCTGGCTGACGCGGTAGCACAGCTCATTGCAGATCGCCGCCCAGGTGCTCGACACCTGGAAGTCACCGATGTGATGGGCCATGAAGCTGGCGCGCGGGCTGAAAATGGTGAGATCGCTGCCGCGCTCATTCATCAGCCGCAGTTGGTTGGCCTCAATGGTCTCGCGCAACTCGTCGTCGGTGATCTTGAGCTCGCTCACTTTGGGCATCAGGCTGGCGTCCTGGATGCCGGCAATCTGCCGGTTGCGCCAGGTCTCCAGCGCCTTGGGCGCGGTGGTGTAGTGGCCGTGGCAGTCGATGATCATGGTGGCTCCTGGGATGGGATTGGGTTGCGTGCTGTGTCAAGCCGGCGTCAGGCCGTGCTGCCGGTAGACCGCTGCGGCGCTTGGCGATGTCAAGTAGCGCAGCAGGCCCGGCAACGCCGCAGCTTGCACCGAGCCGCTGCAGACGCCCACCGAGAAGGTGGTGCTGATCTGGATCGCCGGCGGCAGCGGGCCCACCACGTCGATGCCGGCCACGTTGAGCAGCTCACTCAATTGCTGGAAGCCCAATGCCACCTCGCCGCGCGCCACCAGGCCGGCCACCGGCAGCCCCGGCGGCGCCTGCACCAGGCGGCCTTGCAGCGCCTGGCTGATGCCCCAGCGCTCGAACAATGCCAGCAACTGCACGCCGCTGGGCCCGGTGGAGAAACCGATGCTGGGCGCCGCCAGCACCGCGCTGCGCACCGCCGCCTCGTCGTGCAGATCGGGCCAGGGCGTGCCGCTGCGCACGGCGGCCGCCACGCCCGAATGCACCAGGTCCAGCCGGCTGCCGGGCCGCACCTGGCCGCTGGCGATCAGCCGGTCGATGGCCTCGGCGGCCAGCACCACGAGGTCGAAAGCCTCACCGGCCTGCACCCGCCTGGCAGCGTCCACGCCGCCCACCGATTCGATGTGTACATCGACCCCCGGCTGGGCATAGGTGGCCGCCAGCGCGTTCAGCACGGCCCGGGTGGCCATCGACGAGATACCGGTCAGGCGCAGCGGGCTGGCGGGCGTGGGCAGGGACGGCGATGGCTGCATCAAAAGGGCGCTCCGGCTGTCAAGGTCAGCGCATTCTGGCCATCCTGGCCCCAGCTTTCCAGGCATGGCTGGGGATAGCAGCTAGATAAAAAAGGCATCGCTCGGCGTCAAAGGGCGATGCCAGCCTGGCCTTCAACCCGGTTGCGACTGCGCCGCCGCGCCCTGCGGCAGGCTGCGCACCAGCTCGGTCAGCAGCCGGGTGGCCTGGCGCATCAGCGGGCTGGGCCGTTTGTGCGCCGACACCGCCAGGCACAGCACGCTGTTCAGGCGCGGCTCAACCACCGGCCGCACCTGCAGCTGGTCGGCCCGGCCCGAGGCCACCACCGCGCTGGCATGCAGCACCGCATGGCCGTAGCCGGCACACACCAGGTCGATGATGGCGGCGATGCTCGACACCTCCCAGGCCACCTGCAGCTTCAGCCCGGCCAGCAGGGCCTGGGTCTCCAGCAGCTTGCGGATGGCGTGGCCGCGCTCGGGCACGATCAGCGGCAGGCCGGGCAGCTCGCGCAGCGGCAGCACGCTGCGGCCACCGGCGGCGGCGGCTGTATCGGGGGGTCGGCTGCAGGGCGAGACCAGGCACAGCGCCTCCTCGATCAGCGGGCTGATCTCCAGCGCCGTCTGCGCCTCGGGGTTGTAGAGCAGGCCCAGATCGACCCGGCCGCTGCTGATCCACTCGCCAATGTGGCTGGACAAGCCCTCGACGATGGCCAGCTTGGCCAGTGGCAGACGGCGCTGGAAGCCGTCGATCAAGGGCAGCGTGAGCTGGCGGCCCACCGACGGCGGCAGGCCGATGGTGATGCGGCCCACCGGCGCGTCGCGGCTGGCGCCCATGTCGCTCTCGGCCTGGGCCAGCGCCTGCAGGATGTTCACGCCATGCTCGTACAGACGCTGGCCGGCGTCGGTCAGCACCACGCCGCGGCCGTTGCGCAGCAGCAGGGTCTCGCGCAGCGCCATCTCCAGCGCCCTCACCTGCCGGCTGAGCGCAGGCTGGCGATGCCCTGCACCAGCGCGGCCTTGCTGAAGCTGCCCAGCTCGGCCACATGCACAAAGTATTCAAGCTGCTTGAAGTTCATTGCAGGGCGGTGCTGGGCAGGACGGCCAGGGCTCGGTGCGCTCAATGTTCAAGGGCATGGCAGGCAAATCGAGGTTGCACCGGTGTGCAGGCCAAGTATTGTCGGCCAGGCCCGGCGGCGGCTGCGGTCGCGTCGATACTGCCCACCCGCCCTGCACTTTCGGCCCCCAGCCCTTTCGGACCTCGCCATGCACTACCCCACCTCGGCGCGCGCGCCTGGCCTGCCCCACGACCCCTTCAAGGCCCTGGCCGTGCCCCGGCCCATTGGCTGGATCGCCAGCCTGGACACCCAGGGCCGGCCCAACCTGGCGCCCTACAGTTTTTTCAACGCGGTCAGTGACCGGCCGCCGATGGTGATGTTCTCGTCGGGCGGCCACAAGGATTCACTGCGCAACATCCTGGCCACCGGTGAATTCACCTGCTCGATTGCCCACTGGGACCTGCGAGAGGCGATGAACCTCAGCTCGGCCGCCGTGGCCCCGGGGGTGGACGAATTTGCACTGGCCGGCCTGACGCCAGCGCCGTCGCTGTTGGTCAAGCCGCCCCGGGTGGCGCAGGCGCCGGCCGCCTTTGAGTGCCGGCTCTGGCAGACCCTGGCGCTGCCCGCGCCGCCGGCCCGGCCTGGCGCCAAGGTGGCACCCGAGGGCTACACGATGGTGATCGGCGAGGTGGTGGCGGTGTATATCGACGATGCCTACCTCGAAGGCGGCATCGTGCAGACCGGCAGGATGCGCCCGCTGGCCCGCCTGGGCTATATGGACTACTCAGTGGTCACGCCAGAAACCTTGTTCACGATGAACCGGCCGGTCGCCAGTGACGACGGCCTGAGCGCCCAATTGCCGCCCGGGCCCTGGGACGGCGAATACCGCTGAGTGGCGCTGCGGCGGTAGAAGCTGCCACGCGGCCGGTACGGCCCCGTCAGCGCGCTGCAATGCACCGGGTATAAGCTGGCGCCAGCCAACCGCCCCCCCACTTCAGGAGCCCTGCCATGAGCCACCCCCGCGATGTTTTTGTGATCAGCGCCGCACGCACCGCCATCGGCACCTTTGGCGGCACGCTCAAAGACACCCCACCGATCGACCTGGCCACCACCACCATCAAGGCCGCCATCGAGCGCAGCGGCGTGGAGGCCGCGCAAATCGGCCATGTGGCGATGGGCACAGTGATCCCCACCGAGGCCCGCGACGCCTACCTGGGACGGGTGGCGGCGGTGGCCGCTGGCGTGCCCAAGGAGACGCCGGCCTTCAACGTCAACCGCCTCTGCGGGTCGGGCCTGCAGGCCAACATCTCGGCCTCGCAGGCGATCATGCTGGGTGACTGCGAGGTGGCCATCGGCGCGGGTGCCGAGTCGATGTCGCGCGGCGTCTACATCTCGCAGTCAGCGCGCTTTGGTGCGCGCATGGGCGACACCAGCCTGGTGGACTACATGGTCGGCATCCTGCATGACCCCTTCCACAAGATCCACATGGGCATCACCGCCGAGAACGTGGCCGAGCAGTTCGGCATCACGCGCCAGATGATGGACGAGCTGGCAGTGCAAAGCCATCAGCGTGCCGCCGCAGCGATTGCCAGCGGGCGCTTCACCGAGCAGATCGTGGCGGTGCAGATCAGCACCCGCAAAGGCCCGGTCAGCTTCAGCGTTGACGAGCATGTGAAGGCCGACACCACGCTGGAGACCCTGGGCAAGATGCGCGCGGCCTTCAAGAAAGATGGCCTGGTCACCGCCGGCAATGCCTCGGGCGTCAACGACGGCTCGGGCGCGCTGGTGCTGGCCAGCGGCGATGCCGTCAAAGCGGGCAATCTGAAGCCGATGGCGCGCCTGGTGGGCTATGCCCACACCGGTGTGGAGCCCACCATCATGGGCATCGGCCCGGTCTCGGCCACCCGGGCGGTGCTCAAGCGCATCGGGCTGAAGGTCAGCGACCTGGACGTGATCGAGGCCAACGAGGCCTTTGCCGCCCAGGCCTGCGCGGTCAGCAAGGAGTTGGACCTGGACCCGGCCAAGGTCAACATCAACGGCTCGGGCATCTCGCTCGGCCACCCGGTGGGCGCCACCGGCGCCATCATCACCACCAAGGCCTTGTACGAG
>JANLZT010000751.1:0-5330 GCA_031366465.1 Betaproteobacteria bacterium
TGCCGGCGCCGTGCCGGGCGTTGATGGCTTCGGCCACCGCGTCGCAGGCGTCTTGCTTGCGCGACGAGATCACCACCTTGGCGCCATGCTCGGCCATGCGCTCGGCGATGGCCCGGCCGATGCCGCGCGACGAGCCGGTGATCACGGCGACCTGACCTTGAAGATCGAACAAGCCCATGGGGAATCCTTGAAGTGGTGGGTGAGGGGTGAGGGGTGAGGGTCTGGAATACCGAGTTTTCCAATCCAGGCCCAAAGGCGCCATTGGGACTTACGGTATAAACCGCTGCCACCCCATACCCGAAACCCTAAACCGGCTGCCACGATGACCCTAGCCTTCACCGACCGCGTCGCCATCGTCACCGGGGCCGGTGGCGGCCTGGGCCGGGCCCATGCGCTGGCGCTGGCCGAGCGCGGCGCCCGCGTATTGGTCAACGACAGGGTCAATGACCTGGGCGCCAGCGCTGCCCAGGCGGTGGCTGACGAGATCACGGCCGCTGGCGGCCAGGCCATGGCCTATGCCGGGTCGGTGACCGATGTGGCCGCCGTGGCGGCGATGGTGGCGCAGGCCATGGCCGCCTGGGGCCGGGTGGACATCCTGGTCAACAACGCCGGCATCCTGCGCGACAAGAGCTTTGCCAAGATGGCGCTGGACGACTTTCGGCTGGTTTTGGACGTGCACTTGATGGGCGCGGTGCACTGCAGCCAGGCGGTCTGGCCGATCATGGCCGCGCAAAAGTACGGCCGCATCGTCATGACCACCTCGTCGTCGGGCCTGTTCGGCAACTTTGGCCAGGCCAACTACGGCGCGGCCAAGATGGCGCTGGTGGGCTTGATGCAGACCCTTTCCATCGAAGGCGCCAAGCACGGCATCCATGTCAATTGCCTGGCGCCCACCGCTGCCACCCAGATGACCGCCGGCCTGCTGCCGCCCGACATGCTGGCGCTGCTGGACCCGGCCGCCGTGGTGCCGGCCCTGTTGTGGCTGGCCAGCGAGCAAGCCCCCAACCGGGCGATTGCCTGCGCCGGCGCGGGCACCTTCGAAGCCGCCCAGATCACGCTCACCCGGGGCCTGCATCTGGGCGCGGCCGCTGACACGCCCGAGCAACTGGCCGCTGCCTGGGCCCGGGTGAGTGACCGCCAGGGCGACCTGGTGCCGGCCAGCGGCGCCGCCCAGGGCAGCCAGGAAGTGAAGCTGGCGCTGGCCGCACGGCGCTGATCCGCCCGATGTCGAAAACGCAGCAGGCCCCCCGCCCGCATCACCCGCCGCCGCTGGCCGCTTTTGATGGCCGGCCGCCAGACGCCCCGGGCTGGTTCACCCAGGCCCTGGCCGACGCGCCCGAGCGGAGCTGGCTCAAGGTGCAGGGCGCCGAGATCGAGATCCTGGCCTGGGGCCGGGTCGGCGACCCCGGCCTCCTGCTGCTGCACGGCAATGGCGCCCATGCCGACTGGTACAGCTTCATCGCGCCGCTGCTGCGGGCCGGCCGCCGGGTGGTGGCGATGAGCTTCTCAGGCATGGGCGGCTCGGGCTGGCGCACCCAGTACGCCGTGGCCCAATGGGCCGACGAGGCGATGGCCGTGGCCGAGGCCACCAGCCTGTGGGCCGCAGCCGTCAAACCGGTGGTCGCGGCGCATTCGTTTGGCGGTTTTCCGCTGCTCAATCTGGCGGCGCGGTTTGGTGATCAATGGGCGCGGGCGGTGGTGATGGACACGCCGCTCCAGCCGCCGTCCCAGGCCGGCCGGCAGCGGCGGCGCCGCCCGGATGTGCTGCGCTCGGCCCGGGTCCATGCCAGCCTGGCCGAGGCGCTGGCGCGTTTTCGCTTCCTGCCGTCGCAGGGCTGCGAGCTGCCCTTCATCGCCGACCTGATCGCCCGGCGCGGCCTGAAGCCGGTGGCCGGGCCGACCGGTGCGTCGGGCTGGGCCTGGCGCTTCGACCCGTTTTTGTTCCGCCACTTCGAGTTTGGCAAGCCGCTGCGCGACCTGGCCCAGGCGCGCTGCCCCTTGACCCTCGTGCGTGGCGGCCGCTCGCAACTGGTGCCGCCGGCCCTGCTGGCCTGGATGGCCAGCCAGGCCCCGGCCGGCACCCAGACGCTGGACTTGCCCGACGCCGACCACCACCTGATGGTGGACCAGCCGCTGGGCTTTGCCGCGATGCTGGACAGGCTGGTGGCCAAGGCTTGAAGCCGCCCAGGCCAGCAGGCTCTACGATGAATGCCCCCCAGCCCAACCTGACCGCCATCGACGACGGCCCCGAGGAGACCTGCATGAGCGAGCCCGCCATCACTGACAACGCCACTGACAACGCCACTGACAACTACAGTCAGTTCACCGGCACCCGGCCGGTATCGGCCCAGCATGCCTTTGACGAGGCCCGCCTGGCCGACTACCTGCATGCCCACATGGCGGCACTGGCGCCCGGGCCGCTGCAGGTCGAGCAGTTCAAGGGCGGGCAGTCCAACCCGACCTTCCGCCTGACGGCCGCCGATGGCCGGCGCTATGTGCTGCGGCGCAAGCCGCCCGGCACGCTGCTGCCGTCTGCGCATGCGGTGGACCGCGAGTTCCGCGTCATCAGCGCGCTGGCCGGCACCGACGTGCCGGTGGCCGGCGCCCATGTGCTGTGCGAGGACCCGGCGGTGATCGGCACCGCTTTCTACGTGATGGACTGCGTCGACGGCCGGGTGTTGTGGGATCCGACGCTGCCGGGCATGACGCCGGCCGGGCGCGCGGCGATCTACGACGAGCTCAACCGGGTGATGGCCGCGCTGCACAGCATCGACCCGCTGGCCGTTGGCCTGGCCGGCTACGGCAAGCAGGGTGGCTATGTCGAACGTCAGGTCAAGCGCTGGACCGGCCAATACCGCGCCGCCGAGACCGAGCCCATCGCCGCCGCCGACGCGCTGATAGCCTGGCTGCCGCAGCACCTGCCGGCCGAGGGCCCAACCCGCATCGTGCACGGCGACTACCGGCTGGACAATGTGATGCTGCACCCGACCGAGCCGCGCATCCTGGCGGTGTTGGACTGGGAGCTGTCGACCCTGGGTGACCCGCTGGTGGACTTTGCCTACCACTGCATGACCTGGCACATGCGCAACGGCCCCACCAGCCGCGGCCTGCTGGACGTGGACCTGGCGGCGCTGGGCATCCCCGACGAGCCCGCTTACCTGCAGGCCTATTTGCAGCGCAGCGGTCAGGCCGGCCGCCAGATCAGTGCCGACGAATGGGGCTACTACCTGGTGTTCAATATGTTCAGGCTGGTGGGCATCCTGCAGGGGATCACCGGCCGGGCGCTGCAGGGCAATGCGTCCAGCCCGCAGGCGCTGGAAGCCGGCCGGCGTGCCCGGCCGCTGGCCGACCAGGCCTGGGCCCTGGCACAAACCCTGTACCGGGATTGACGCCCGCCGCAGCCAGGGCCAGGCTGGCTGTGAAGTGACAACAAAGTCACACCGCTGCCCCCTGCTTCGGGGCCGGCCTGCAATCGTTGGCAGCCTATGATCCGCCGGGTTAAAAAAGGGCGGATGGGCTGCGGTTGAGCCTCTGGCCGGGCATCAGTTCAACGCTTTGGCGGCCGGAGGGGCAGACGTGGGCAAGGGCATCAAGACGGCAGCGGCCAGCGGGCTGGCAGCAGCGCGGCCAGACCCCCGCAGCACCCGGGCCACCGGCTGGCGCCGGATGGCTGTTCGACCGCTGAAGGCGCTGCTGGCCGGTCTGCTGTGCTGGCCGCTGGCCGCCCTGGCCGCTGACCCGCAGATCGCGTCGCTGGTCGACAGCCCCGACCCGGTGGCCGCAGGCGGCACCTACACCTACACCCTGGGCATCGACAACAGCGCGCTCGACGACGCCATCAACACCCGGCTGAGCTTCACGGTGCCCAATGGGGCGGTGTTTGTGGCGGCCGCCCCGGCCTCGCAGAACTGCGCGCTGCAAGCCGGCAGCAGCACCACCGTGCTGTGCAACCTGGGCACGCTGCGCGGCGCACGCGCCGATGTGCGCAGCATCGTGCTGACCTGGCGCGCCACCCTGCCCGGGCCGGCGGTGATCAACTCGGTGGCGCTGCTGAGCGCTGACAACGATGTCAACCTGGTCAACAACAGCCAGAACGCCACCACCACGGTGATTGAAGGCGCCAACCTGGCGCTGACCAAGCTGGGCGCACCCAACCCGGTGATAGGCGGCGCCAACGTCAGCTACACCCTCAACGTCAGCAACCTGGGCCCGAATGCCGGTGGCGCGATGGTGATCACCGACAACCTGCCACCGTCGGTGGCCTTTGTCTCGGCCACGGGAAGTGGCTGGGCCTGCAGCCATGCGGCAGGGGTGGTCACCTGCAACCGGCCTGGCAGCCACGCGATGGGCGCGCCGATCCCGCCGGTCACATTGATCGGCACCGTCAACGCGGCCGGCGGTACGGTCACCAACAGCGCCACCGTGGCGCCGGCCGCCGGCGGCGTGCCCGACCCCGACAGCAGCGACAACACCGCCGTGGCCAGCGTGGTGGTGGTGGCCGGTGCCGACGTGCGCATCGCCCAAAAAATTGTCACCTCGGCGCAGCCGGCCACCGCCGGCGCCATCGTCAGCTTCCAGATCCAGCCGCGCAACAGCGGGCCGGCGGTGGCCAGCAATGTGGTGGTCACCGATGTGCTGCCGGCCGGCTGGACCTTTTTGTCCGCCAGTGGCCCCAACTGGGCCTGCAGCGGCGGCGCCACGGTGGTTTGCAGCCGCGCCAGCATGCCGGTCGGGGCCAGCGACAACATCGCCATCAATGCCATCGCGCCGGATGGCAACGCGGTGGCGCCGGGCGGCAGCAGCTACACCAACAGCGCCACCATCAGCAGCGCCACGCCCGACCCCGTCACCAGCAACAACAGCGGCGCGGTGGCCATCGCGGTGCGGCGTGATGGCGCCGACTTGCGCATCAGCAAGACCAAAACCCCCAACCCGGTGGCGCTGGGCTCGAACATGGTCTCGACCATCGTCGTCACCAACGGCGGCCCGCGGGGGGCCACCGGCCCACTGCGGGTGGTCGATGCGCTGTCGGGTGAGAGCTTTGTCTCGGCCAGCGGCAGCGGCTGGGTCTGTGCGCTGGCAGCCGCCAGCGTGGTCTGTGACCATCCCAATCCAGCCGGCCTGGCGGTGGGCGCGTCGCTGCCCACGCTGCTGATCACCACCACCGCCACGGTGGCGGGCGCGGCCAGCAACGAGGCCTGCACCGGCAGTTCGCTGCCCGCGCTGGTCGGTGGTGGAGGCGGTGGCGGCATTGCCCGGCCGCCGGCCGAGGGCGACCCCAACCCGGGCAATGACTGCGCCAGCGTCGCCGCCAGCTCGACCACCGTCCG
>JANLZT010000258.1:0-3626 GCA_031366465.1 Betaproteobacteria bacterium
CTGGGCTGATGGGCGGCGCGTCTGCCCCGGTAGGCCCGGCTTGCCCGGCCCGGCCGTCATCTGGGTGTACAGCTCGAACAGTTTTTCCAGGCGCTCGGTGTCGTTCTTGAAGCGACGGCCGATGTAGATGCGCTCCAGCACCTCGTCATTGCGCGCGTGGGCCTGGCGCAGGTTGTCCGGCATGTTTTCCGGGTCGTACAGGTCGGCGATGGTGGCAGGGAAATGCGCTTCGCGGGCCAACAGGATGTTTTCGGCGCAGGCCGTCAGGTCGGTTTTGTTTTGCTCGGTGAGTTGGGGGACGGGGAAGGTGTTCCAGCCTAAGGTGTTGGAATACGAAAAATCAGTGCGCATTCGCACGCAAACTGTACCGATCCAAACCCAGTGCAGGCGCGAGGCGATGAGCGCCATATTCCATAGCGGGGCATCGTAAAGCGCGAAGCATTTATTGCTAACAATCGCCCCCCCTTCAACAACACCTACAGGCAAATACGGGCGACTTTCAGAACTGACACCAGGTACAACAATTGCATGCCAATTCCCAGCGTTCATTCTCTGAAACTGATGAGATCGTGCAGCGATGTCTCTCGCAGTCGTTCCGCCATTTAGTCGCACCTCCCGGACACTATCAATACGACGCCGAATGATCGGGATGGATAAGGCCTCGTCCAAATGATCGATGCCGCGGAAATTGGTCAGCGGAATCTCGCTGCCCAAATGCGGCTCGCCCCGGCGGCGGTTGATCTCGGTCTCGATCTCGCGCAATTTTTTGTAGGCAATGACCAAGAAGTTGCCCGAGCCGCAGGCCGGGTCAAACACCCGGATGCGGGCCATGCGCTTGCGCAGATTCAACAGCTTGCGCTCGTTGTCGCCGGCCTCGGCCAAGGCGGCGCGCAACTCGTCCAGAAACAAGGGGTTCAACACCTTCAGGATGTTGGGCACGCTGGTGTAGTGCATGCCCAGTGCGCCGCGCTCTTCGTCGTCGGCCACGGCCTGGATCATGCTGCCGAAGATGTCGGGGTTGATCTCGCGCCAGCGCAAGCTGCCCGCGTGCAGCAGGTAGGTGCGTGCCATGCGGGTGAAGCGGGGCACATCGCTGCTGCCTGAAAACAAGCCGCCGTTGACATACGGGAACTGGTCGGCCCAGGGCCGCAGCTTGGCCGCCACCCGGTGCCGGTTGTCCAGCTTGCCTTCGTGGCGGGTGGGCACATTCATGGCGCGGAAGATTTGCGACAGCACCTCATGGGCATTGCTGCCGTCGCGCTCGCTCATCTGGTCCACGGTCTGGGTGAACAGGCCGTCGCCATTGAAGATGTCGGTGTCTTCGGCAAAAAAGCAGAACACCAGCCGGGCCATGAAGTGGTTCATGTCGACGCGGCGCGCGTCGGTGGCCCAGTCGGGGTTTTCGCGCAGCAGTTCGACATACAGCTTGTTCAGCCGCCCCGTGGCGCGCACGTCGATGGGGTTGTCCTTGATCTCCTTGATCGTGGAGATACCGGCCAGCGGCAGGAAGAAGCCGAAATGGTTGGGGAAATCGGGGTAGGCGCAGGCGATGGTTTCGCCGCCGGCCAGCTCTTCGGCCTCCAGGGTTTGCCCGTCGGTGGTCAGGATGAACTTGGCCTTGGCCTTGGTGGTGGCCGCGTTGGTGCGCAAGGCCTTCAAGGTTTCGCCCAGGGCGCCCGCTGCGCACACGGCGATGTGGATGTTGTTGCGCTGGAGCACGCCCCCTGGCACATCCGACGCATTGTTGTTGCCGCCGCGCAGGCGCTTCAGCGCCGTGTCCTTGTTGCCGAAAGCTGCCAGAAAGGCAAACGGGAACTCAGACGCATCGAAGGGCTGATCGGCCAGCTCGGAAATGGCGGCTTCGATTTCTACAGGGCTCATGTCTTGTCGCTGCTTGGGGTTCACCTGTTCTTCCCCATGGTAGCGGCCTGTTTGACGCTGGCATCCGCAGGCCGTGCGGGAGCGCGGCCTGCAACATAGTCCGCTCACAATGAAGAGGCGCCGCAAGCAACCGGCCCTTGCCGACACCCTGCCCAGGACCACTGCCATGACCACCCCCACCCCGCCCGCCACCCCGCCCGCGCCCGCGCCCGCCAAGGTGCGCTGGGGCATCCTGTCGACCGCGCTGATCGGTACCCAGAAGGTGATCCCGGCGCTGCGCAAGGCCCACAACGTCGAGCTGGTGGCCATCGCCTCGCGCAGCCAGGCCAGCGCACAGGCGGCGGCCAACGCGCTGGGCATCCCCACCGCCCATGCCAGCTACGAGGCCCTGCTGGCCGACCCGGCGGTGGAGGTGGTCTACAACCCGCTGCCCAACCACCTGCATGTGCCGTGGACGCTGGCCGCCGTGCGCGCCGGCAAGCATGTGCTGTGCGAGAAGCCGATGGCGCTGGGCGCGGCCGAGCTGGACGTGCTGCGCCCCTATGCCAGCCAGGTGCACATCGCCGAGGCCTTCATGGTGCGCCACCACCCGCAATGGCTGGCGGTGCGCGAGCAGTTGCGGGCCGGCGCGATTGGCGAGCTGCGCTGCCTGCAGGTGGCCTTCAGCTATTTCAACGACGACCCGGCCAATATCCGCAACCGGGCCGACATCGGCGGCGGCGCGCTCTACGACATCGGGGGTTATGCCATCGTCGCCGGGCGCTGGTTTTTCGAGGCCGAGCCGCTGCGCGTGGGCGCCATGATCGACCGCGACCCGCACTTTGGCACCGACCGCCATGCCAGCGCCTGGCTGGATTTTGGCCAGGGCCGGCAACTGGCCCTGACGGTGTCGACCCAGACTGCGCGATATCAGCGGCTGCAACTGCTGGGCACCCGGGGCCGCATCGAGATCGAGACCCCGTTCAACGCGCCGCAGGATGCGCCTTGCCGCTGGGGCCTGGACATCGAAGGCGCGCTCGACGGCAGCACACTGCGCTGGACCACGCTGGCGGCGGCCGACCAGTACCAGTTGCAGGCCGAGGCTTTCTCGCGCGCAGTGCGCGAGCAAGTGCCCGATGCAAGCGGGCTGGACGACGCGGTCCAGAACCTGCGCATCATCCGGGCGCTGTTTGCATCGGCCGAGCGCGGCGCGGTGCAGCACCTGTGAGCCGCCGGGCGGGCCAGGCAGCGATGGACAATATTTGAATGACCGCGCCGCCCAGCCCCCCCGAGACCGGCCACCAGCGCCGTGTGCGCTATGCCGGCAGCCATCCCAAGCGCTTCGAGGACAAGTACAAGGAGCGCGACCCGGCCCGCCATGCCGACGAGGTGGCCAAGGTGATGCAGCGCGGCCAGACCCCCGCCGGCATGCACCGGCCGATCTGCGTGGCCGAGATCCTGGCGCTGCTCCAGCCCCAGCCGGGTGAGCGCGGCCTGGACGCCACCTTGGGCTTTGGCGGCCACAGCCAGGCCTTGCTGGCCAGTTTGCTGCCAGGTGGCCATCTGTTCGCGATTGATGTGGACCCGCTGGAGCTGCCGCGCAGCGAAGCCCGTTTGCGCGGCCTGGGCTTCACAGCCGCCCAGTTGACGGTGCGGCGTTTGAACTTTGCCCACATCGACACGCTGCTGCCGGAAGCCGACGGCGGCTTTGATGTGGTGCTGGCCGACCTGGGCGTGTCGTCGATGCAGATCGACAACCCGCAGCG
>JANLZT010000284.1:0-5213 GCA_031366465.1 Betaproteobacteria bacterium
GTGCAGACGCTGCAGGCGATGCCGCCCGCCTCAGCCAACACGGCAGCCTGGCGGGTGGACGGCCAGCCCTTCGCGGCGGTGGTGCTGGCCTGCAGCGCGGTCGAGGCCGCGCGCCTGTCGGCGCCCCACCAGCCGGCCTGGGCCCAGCAGGCCCGCAGTCTGCAGCACTCGCCGATCATCACCGCCTACCTGGCCGACCCGGCACTGCGCCGGCCGCAGCCGCTGCTGGCACTGCGGGCCGGCGCCGACGCGCCGGCCCAGTTCGTCTTTGACCTGGGCGCGCTGGGCCGCAACCCGGGTTGCTTTGCCTGGGTGGTCAGCGGTGCCGGCGACTGCCTGGCGGCCGGCCTGGCCGACAGTGGACAGCGCATCCTGCGGCAGGCGCGGGCGACCTTTCCCGGCCACTTCGGCGCTGAGCCGGGCCAGGTCATCCAGCACCTGGCCGCCGAGCGCCGCGCCACCTTTGCCTGTGTGCCCGGCCTGGACCGGCCGGCGATGCAGATCGCCCCCGGCCTGCTGGCCGCCGGGGACTACATCGCCGGGCCCTACCCTGCCACCTTGGAGGGCGCGGTGCGGTCGGGCCAGGCGGCGGCCCTGGCACTGGGCTGACAGCGGCGATCCCAGCAGGGTTAACGCGGCGGCACCACACCACAATGTCGAGTGCGATTTCGCCATGCAAAATGTGGCATGCTCCCCCACACCATGTCGCCCCTCAAGAAAGTTGCTGGCAGCCCGGCCATCCAGGTGCTTGAGCGCATGTTCTCGCTGCTGGACGCGCTGGCCGCCCACCAAGACCCGGTCTCGCTGAAGCTGCTGAGCGAGCGCACCGGCCTGCACCCGTCCACCGCCCACCGCATCCTCAATGACCTGGCCATCGGCCGGCTGGTTGATCGCCCGGAGGCCGGCAGCTACCGGCTGGGCATGCGCCTGCTGGAGCTGGGCAACCTGGTCAAGGCCAGGCTGGACGTGCGCGACGCGGCCCTGGCGCCGATGCGCGAGCTGCACAAGCTGACCCACCAGGCGGTGAACCTGTCGGTGCGCCAAGGCGATGAGATCGTCTACATCGAGCGCAGCTACAGCGAGCGCTCGGGCATGCAGGTGGTGCGGGCGGTGGGTGGTAGGGCGCCGCTGCACCTGACCTCGGTGGGCAAGCTGTTCCTGGCCCACGACGACCCGGCCCGAGTGCGGGCCTATGCCAGCCGCACCGGCCTGTCGGGCCACACCCGCAACAGCATCACCGACGTGACGGCGCTGGAACGCGAGCTGGCCCAGGTGCGCCAGCAGGCGCTGGCACGCGACAACGAGGAGCTGGAGCTGGGCGTGCGCTGCATGGCCGCCGGCATTTTTGACGACCAGAACCGCCTGGTGGCCGGTTTGTCGATCTCGGCCCCGGCCGACCGCCTGGAAGAAAGCTGGGCCGAGCGGGTGCGCGCCACCGCCGCGCAGATTTCAGGCTCGCTGGGCTACCGCAACGCCTGAGCCGAGCTGGCCAGGGCTCAGGAAGCGTGATGCACCGGCCGTGCTGCCGGCTCGGCAGAGTCTGCCAGCCAGCGGCGGATGCGCTCGGCATCGCCCAGCCTTGAGTACTTGCCGGTGGAATCGAGCAAGACCATGATGAGCTTGCGGCCCGCCAGCCGGGCCTGCATCACCAGGCAACGGCCGGCCTCGGAGATATAGCCGGTCTTTTGCAGGCCGATGTCCCAGTCGGGGTTGAGCACCAGCCGGTTGGTGGTGTGGAACTGCATCATGCGGTGGCCCACTGCCACCTGGGTTTCATGCGAGGTCGACAGCTCGCGCAGCAAGGGCACGCCATGGGCGGCCCGCACCAGCACCGCCAGATCCTGCGCGCTGGACTGGTTCTGGCTGGACAAGCCGGTGGGCTCGACATAGTGGGTGTCGCGCATGCCCAGGGCGGTGGCCTTGCGGTTCATCGCCGCCACAAAGGCCGGCAAGCCGCCGGGATAGTGCCGGCCCAGTGCGTTGGCGGCCCGGTTCTCGGACGACATCAGCGCCAGATGCAGCATCTCGCCGCGCGTCAGCTGGGTGCCCACCCGCAGGCGCGAGCGGCTGCCTTTTTCGGTGTCGACATCTTCCTGGGCGACGCTGAGCAGTTCATCGAGCGCTTGGTGCGCGTCGCTGACCACCAGGCCGGTCATCAGCTTGGTGATCGATGCGATGGGCAGCACCGCGCCCGGGTTCTTGGAGAACAGCACCTCGTTGGTGTCCTGGTCGATCACCAGTGCCACGCTGGACCGCAGCGCCAGTGCATCGCCACCGGTGTGCAGGCCCTGCATCTGGCCAAAACTGGCACGGGTCGGCGCCTCAGCCACCAGGGCCATGCGGCGCAGCGTGCGGCCGCGCAGCGCCCGCTTGTTGACCAACAGCTTGCCCTTGGCGGCCTGCACCAGCTTGTGGGCACCTGCCTTGCGCGGCTGCGCTTTGGCCTGCACAGGCAGGGCCATGGCCAGTGACAAACAAAGGCCCCACAGCAGCAATGGCAACGACAGTTTTTTCATGGCTCGCAAGGGTTCAGATCGACAACCGGCTGCGCAGTGTAGGCGACCCTAAAAACACATGCAAGATCAAAAACTTGCGTGCGCTTGTTCAAGTAAACCCTGGGATTCTTTCCCACGGCCTCGCAAGCTCGGCCGCTTGGCTGCGGCCGGCACCTGCGGTGCCTTCACATCGCGATGCGATGTGAGCCTTCGCCGCAGCGCCTGCGGCGCTGTCGCCAGGCACAAACAGGCCACAGGCCCGTTTGTGTCCGGGCTCACCCCTGTGCCGCCACCCGGTCCAGGTTGGCGTGCAGCTTGTTCAGCGCTGCCAGGTAGGCCTTGGCCGACGCCACCACGATGTCGGGGTCAGCACCTACCCCGTTGACGACGCGGCCACCCAATTGCAGCCGCACCGTCACCTCGCCCTGGGATTCTGTGCTGCCGCTGGTGATGGCATTGACCGAATAGAGCATCAATTCGGCGCCACTCTGCACCTGGGACTCGATCGCCTTCAGGCTGGCATCGACCGGGCCGTTGCCGTCGCTCTCGGCGCTCAGCTCCTGGCTGCCGGCGGCAAATACCACCGCCGCCTGCGGCCGCTCGCCGGTCTCGGAGTGCTGCTTGAGCGATACCAGCCGGTAGTGCTCTTGCTCGCGGCTGGCGCCCTGGTCGCCGGCCAACGCAATGATGTCCTCGTCGAAGATCTCGCTCTTGCGGTCGGCCAGGTCTTTGAACCGGGCGAAGGCGGCGTTGATCTCGCCCTCGCTGTCCATGTCGATGCCCAGCTCTTGCAGGCGGGCCTTGAAGGCATTGCGGCCCGACAGCTTGCCCAGCACGATCTTGTTCGAGCCCCAGCCCACGTCCTCGGCACGCATGATTTCGTAGGTGTCGCGGGCCTTGAGCACGCCGTCCTGGTGGATGCCGCTGGCGTGGGCAAAGGCGTTCGCGCCCACCACTGCCTTGTTGGGCTGCACCACGAAGCCGGTGGTCTGGCTGACCAGGCGTGAGGCGGCCAGGATCTGGGTGGCGTCGATGCCCAGCGCCAGGCCAAAGTAATCGCGCCGGGTCTTGACGGCCATCACCACTTCTTCGAGCGAGCAATTGCCCGCGCGCTCGCCCAGGCCATTGATGGTGCATTCGATCTGGCGTGCGCCGCCGATCTTCACCCCGGCCAGCGAGTTGGCCACCGCCATCCCCAGATCATTGTGGCAATGCACCGACCAGATCGCCTTGTCGCTGTTGGGAATGCGCTCGCGCAGATTGCGGATGAACTCGCCATACAGCTCGGGCACGGCGTAACCCACCGTGTCGGGGATGTTGAGCGTGGTGGCGCCCTCTTGGATCGCCGCTTCCAGCACCCGGCAGAGAAAATCCGGGTCGGAGCGGTAGCCGTCCTCGGGGCTGAACTCGATGTCGTCGCACAGATTGCGCGCAAATCGCACCGCCAGCCTGGCCTGCTCAAACACCTGGTCGGGCGTCATGCGCAGCTTCTTGTCCATGTGCAGCGCACTGGTGGCTATGAAGGTGTGGATGCGCGAGCGTTTGGCCCCCACCAGGGCCTCGGCGGCACGCGCAATGTCGCGGTCATTGGCGCGCGCCAATGAGCACACCACCGCCTCGGTGATATGGCTGGCGATGGCCTTCACGGCCTCGAAATCGCCCTGGCTGGACGCCGCAAAGCCGGCCTCGATCACATCCACCCGCAGCCGCTCCAACTGGCGCGCGATGCGCAGTTTTTCGTCGCGCGTCATCGACGCGCCGGGTGATTGCTCACCGTCGCGCAGGGTGGTGTCGAAGATGATCAACGTGTCGGACATTTGGGCTCCTCAAATCGGGGCGGGGCTGCACTGATGGCAATTGACGCCGTCAGGCCATCGCGGCGGGCTGTCGGCGCTGCAAGGCCAGCGGCGCACCGCTGCGCAGCAGGCCCGAGACCACCGCTTTCATCGACGCGGTGATCACGCTGTGGTCAATGCCCACGCCAAACAGCGCGGCAGTCTCACCGAAGCGCAGTTGCAGGTAGGTGGCGGCCCTGGCCTGGGCGCCCGCGCCTATCGCGTGCTGGTGCAGGTCGAGCACCGTCACCGGCACGCCGGTAGCGGCTTGCAGGCCTTCAACAAAGGCATCCAGCGGGCCCTGGCCCAGGCCCTGCAGCCGGATCACCTCGCCGCCCGCGCTGACCCGCACGCTGATGCGCACCCGGCCGTCGGCCTGCTCGTCGATGTGCTGCTCGTCGATGCGCAACTGCTGGTCATCCAGGTGGTAGGCCTGCGCAAACAAGGCCCAGATGTCGGCGGCCGCCAGCTCCTTGCCCTGGACATCCATCACCGCCTGCACCGAGGATGAGAACTCGATCTGCAGCCGGCGCGGCAGCTCCAGGCCGTAGCTGCTCTCCAGCAGGTAAGTGATGCCGCCCTTGCCCGACTGGCTGTTGACCCGGATCACCGCGTCGTAGCTGCGGCCCAGGTCCTTGGGGTCGATGGGCAAATAGGGCATGTCCCAGAGATCGCCCTCGCGCCGCGCCGCAAAGGCCTTCTTGATCGCGTCCTGGTGCGAGCCCGAGAACGAGGTGTAGACCAGGTCGCCCACATAGGGGTGGCGCGGATGCACCGGCAGTTGGTTGCAATGTTCGACGGTACGGCGGATGGCGTCGATGTCGCTGAAATCCAGGCCCGGGTGCACGCCCTGGGTGTAGAGGTTGAGCGCGATGTTGACCAG
>JANLZT010000319.1:0-2742 GCA_031366465.1 Betaproteobacteria bacterium
CTTGCAGCAGGCGCGCCACCTCGGTGGACCCGGTGAACAGCACGCCGTGGATGCCGGCATCGCCCACCAGCGCCGCGCCCACCGTCTCACCCCGGCCGGGCAGCAGTTGCAGCGCGCCGCGCGGCACGCCGGCAGCGTGCAGCGCGCGCACGGCGGCGGCGGCGATCAGGGGAGTTTGCTCGGCCGGCTTGGCCAGCACCACATTGCCAGCGGCCAGCGCCGCGGCCACCTGGCCGGTGAAGATCGCCAGCGGAAAGTTCCACGGGCTGATGCACACCACCGTGCCCAGCGGGCGGTGCGTGGCATTGTCGAAATCACGCCGGATCTCGGCCGCGTAGTAGCGCAAGAAGTCCACCGCCTCGCGCAGCTCTGAGACCGCGTTGGCCCAGGTCTTGCCGGCCTCGCGCACCAGCAGCGGCAGCAGGGCGTCGGTGTCGGCCTGCAGAAGATCGGCGGCGGCGTCCAGCATCTTGGCGCGCGCGGCCGGCGCGGTGGCGGCCCAGGCGGGGGCGGCCTGGCCAGCAGCCCCCACGGCGGCCTGCACCTGGGCCAGGCTGGCCTCTTGCACCTGGCCCACGCGGTCGGCGCTGTCGGCGGGGTTGAGCACGGGTTGCCAGGGCTGGGCCGGGTCATCGGTGGCGATGCCATCCGCCAGCAGCGGCTGGGCGCGCCAGTCGCGCTGGGCATCCGCAAGCAGGGCCTGGCCCAGGCGGCCGAGGCTGGGCTCGTCGGCCAGGTCCAGGCCCTGCGAGTTGGGCCGGGCTTCGCCAAACAGGGCCTGCGGCAGCGGGATCGCGGGGTGGGGCGCACCCACCTGGCCGTCGGCCGCTGCCATCTGGCGCACGGTGATCACCGGGTCTTGCACCAGCGCGGCCAGCGGCAGGTTCTCGTCGGCGATGCGGTTCACAAAGCTGGTGTTGGCGCCGTTCTCCAGCAGGCGCCGCACCAGGTAGGCCAGCAGCGTGTCGTGGCTGCCCACCGGGGCGTAGATGCGGCAAGGCCGGGCCAGTTTGCCGTCGGCAATCGTGCCCACCACCTGCTCATACAGCGGCTCGCCCATGCCGTGCAGGCACTGGAACTCGTACTGGCCGCTGTGATAGCCAGGCCCGGCCAGGCTGTGGATGGCGGCCAGGCTGTGGGCGTTGTGGGTGGCGAACTGCGGATACACCGCAGCCGGCGCGGCCAGCAGTTTTTTGGCGCAGGCGATGTAGGCCACGTCGGTGTAGGGCTTGCGGGTGTAGACCGGGTAGCCGGCCTGGCCGTCCACCTGGGCGCGCTTGATCTCGCTGTCCCAGTAGGCGCCCTTGACCAGCCTGACCATCAGCCGGTGGCCGCTGCGGGCGCCCAGATCGACGATGAAATCCACCACCGCCGGGCAGCGTTTCTGGTAGGCCTGGATCACAAAGCCCAGGCCCTGCCAGCCGGCCAATGCCGGCTCAAAGCACAGCCGCTCCAGCAGGTCGAGCGACAGGTCCAGCCGGTCGGATTCCTCGGCGTCGATGTTCAGGCCGATGTCGTGGCGCCGCGCCTGGGTCGCCAACTGCAGCAGGCGCGGATACAGCTCGGCCATCACCCGGCCCTGCTGGGCCCGCACATAGCGCGGGTGCAGCGCGGACAGCTTGATCGAGATGCCCGGCCCGCCAATCGGGCCGCGCCCGGCCGAGGCCTGGCCGATGGCCTCGATGGCGGCCTGGTAGGCGCGCAAATAGCGCTGGGCGTCGGCCTCGGTCATCGCGGCCTCGCCCAGCATGTCGTAGCTGTAGCGGAAACCCTGGGCCTCGCGCGGCCGGGCATTGGCCAGGGCTTGGGCAATCGTCTCGCCGGTGACGAACTGCTCGCCCATCATGCGCAGGGCCATGTCCACGCCCTTGCGGATCAGCGGCTCGCCGCCGCGCGCCAGCGCCCGCTTCAAGGTCTGGCTCAGGCCGCTGTCGCTGTGGGTGGCGACCAGCCGGCCGGTGAGCAGCAGGCCCCAGGCGGCGGCGTTGACAAACACCGACGGGCTCTGGCCCAGGTGCTGCTGCCAGTTGCCCTGGGCCAGCTTGTCGCGGATCAGCGCGTCGCGGGTGGCGGCATCGGGGATGCGCAGCAGGGCCTCGGCCAGGCACATCAGCGCCACGCCCTCCTGCGAGCTGAGCGCGAACTCTTGCAGCAAGCCCTGCACCAGGCCGGCACGGCCGCCGTCACGGGCGCGCTCACGCACCCCCTTGGCGATGCGCAGCGCCAGGGCTTGTGCGGCGTCAGCCTGCGCGGTGCTCAGGCTGGCGGCGATCAGCAGGCCGGGCAGCAGATCGGGCTCGGGCCGGCGCGTCAGTGCGCTGATGGCCTGGCGCAGCGGGGATTGATTCAGCGGCGAGGGCAGGTCGGGCATGGCGGGCTCCAGCGGGCGGGCTTGCGGGCGGCGGGCGTTGCCGCTCAGGCCTGCAGTGTGATGCCGCTGCGGCGGGGCTTGGCTCGCCTTTGTGGCGCTGTTTCGGGGCTGGGCGACGGGTTGTGCGTCGCCAGCAGGCCGAACAAATCCTTGGGGTCGTCGTTGCTGGGCACCAGATCCAGATACTCACCCAGGCCCAGCGTCAGCGCGGTGTCGTACAGATAGGCCAGGGCCGAGTAGTCCTCCAGCGCAAAACCCACCGAGTCAAACACCGTCACCTGCTCCGCATTCAGGCGGCCGGCGGCCTGGCCGGTGAGCACGCGCCAGAACTCGGTCACCGGGAAGTCGGCCGGCATCTGCTGGATGTCGCC
>JANLZT010000343.1:0-3745 GCA_031366465.1 Betaproteobacteria bacterium
GCTCAACGCCGGGGCAGGCCGTGGACCGAGGCGGCGCGCCCTGCCAGGCGCCGGCCCGAAGGGTGAGCGCCTGCCAGGGGCGCGCCCTCGTCGTTGCAAGTGCTCGCCGGGTGTCCAACCCGGCTGTGCCTTGCGCCTAGATCGCGCCCCTGGCAGGCACTCAGGCACATCCGATTTCTCCGTTTCATTGGACTAGAGGGGCGGCAAAGCTGTCGAAGGTTCTCTTTGCACTGCGCTTGCGCGCCTCGATTGCCGCAACACCACCCAGGCGGTCAGCAACATAGCCGCCGCCAACGTTGTGCCGATGACGATGGTGGCCCGTTTGGGTTTGCTCTTTCTCTCGGGTGACGTGGCGGGGTCAACCACTTGAAACAGTGCACCCTCACGACTCTCGTCCACGCGCGCCAGCTCAAACTGGCGGGCATACAGCTCAAACAGCGTTTCCTGGTACTTGAACTCGCGGTACTTGCCGACGTAGTCAGAGCCGCCCGATGTGTCCGTTGCCAGTTCGGCGCGGGCCAATTGTTCGCGCAATGCCGCCAATGCAGCTTGTTGTTGCCGCACCTCGGGCGTGCCGTCCGCAAGTGAGCCCCGCAACGTTTGCAAGCGCACCTCGGTGCTAGTTGCTTCGGATTTAAGCCGGGCATAGGCATCTGCTGCGGCCTTTGGTTCCGCTTTCAGTGCGCCCGGATTGAAGCCGCTGGTTTGCAGTGCTTGCTGCGCCTGAGTCAAACGATCCTTGCTCAGTTGCAACTGGCGCTCAAAAAACAGACGGCGCTGCTGAGCTTCGGTCACCGCCAGCGTGCCGGTGATGCGCCGTAGCTCATCAACGTAGCGATTGGCAATGTCAGCGGCGCGCTGCGGATTTTTATCGTCTACCTCGATCGTGATCAGGCCATCCTTTTTGCTCAGCGCGATGCGCACGTTTGTAGCCAGTGCTCTGCGGGCGTCAACACGAAGCTTCTCGTCATACACCGTCATCAACTTGAATTGCTCGACTATGCGATCAGAGATAGTCGCGCTCTGCATCAAGGCGACGTAACGGTCGCCAGAGCTGCTGATGCCCACTACTCCGCTGGCCAAGCCTCCCAACGGTCCTAGGGAGGCCAACGCCGAAGCTGCGCCGCCCTGCGCCTGTTGCGGCGGCATGAGTGTTGTGCTTGCAGTGAAAGTAGCCGGAATCAGCATGGCAACACCCAGTGACAGCGCGCCGGCCGCCAATGGCCCCAGCGTTAGCAGCAATAGGCGGTCACGCAATACACGTAAGATTTCGCTGAGCGCTATAACAGTTTTTTCGGCGGCGTCGTCACTGTCCAAGGCAAGGCCGTCGGAGTCGCCCGCGCTGAGTCGTGCACTCATCTGAGCGCACTCTTGATGCCTGCCATGCCAATGCCCAATTGATACAGGATTTGCGTCCAGTCCTTGGCGCCCTGAATGAAGGTGGTCTTGTTCATCTCCTCGGGTACAAAAATCGTGTCGCCCGGTTCAGCCGGAAGGTCCTTCAAGCTGCCGTGGCGGTTAAGCCAGCTGCTGGTGCCCAGGCTGCTGACCACGCTGCCATTGGCCCGCACCACAAAGGTGCTGCCACTGTCGGCGCCGCGGGTCGGGCCGCCGGCCAGGCGCAGGTAGTCGGCAATGGCGCGGCTGGGTGAGTACAGGTAGCTGCCTGTATTGAAGACACTGCCAAATACGCCCACAGCAGTGGGGCGCGGTGGGATGTAGAGCCGGTCGCCGTCTTCGAGCGCCAGCTCGGGTAGCTGGCCGCCTTGCACCGGCAATTGCAGTACCACGCGGCCGCTGGGTTTGACTGCGCGCAGCCGTTCGACCAGGCGGCTCGATACCTGCGCCGATGCCGCCTGGCTGGCCACATCTTCGGCCGTCGCCACGCGTTGCGACGTGCTGTTGCGGACCAGATCGGTCTCCAGGTCGCGCAGCGCCCGCTCGTAGTTCAGTTGCTGGGTACTGCGCACACTCTCCCGGGTGAACTCGGTACCAAACAGAAAGGCGGCGGTCGTCGCGCCACCGGCAGCCAGCATTGCGTCAGCCAGCGTGCTTTCGGCACGCAGCACATATTCGCCGGGCCGGGCGACCTCGCCTTCGATGCGCACCCGCTTGTTCTGGCGTTGCACCGGCAAGGCCACACTTACCGCATTGAAGGCCCGCATCACATCACCGCTGCGCAGCACCGACGTGCCGGCAGCCGGTAGCTCGATCTGGGTGACACGCACGGTGGCGCGCTCGTCCAGCCGCTCAATGGCCAGGCGGGTGGTGTCGGCCACCGCCGCAAAACCGCCGGCCATGCGCAAGACATCGTCCACGGTTTCGCCGGCTTTGAGCTCGAATATTGCCGGGCGGTTGACGCTGCCAATCAAACCCACCTGCGGGCCCACCGGGCCAACATGGATCACGTCATCGGCCTGCACCAGCCGGTCGGCGCTGCGGTCGCCCTTGAGCAGCAGGTCGTACAAGTCGAAGCTGGCCACCAGCTCGCGGCCACGGCGCAGTTGCAAATTGCGAAAGCTGCCGGCCGCAGACGGCCCACCGGCATGCATCACGGTCTGCGCCAATGTCGACAGGCTGCTGACCACCTGCACGCCAGGCCGCTGCACAAAGCCGGTGACATAGACCCGCAGGCCGCGCAACTGGCCCAGTGACGCACTGAGCTGGAAGTTCTTGAATACCGTGGCCACGCGCCGGCTGATGACATCCGACAGGTCGCCATAGCGCACGCCCGACACCATGACCGGCCCCACCCGGGGTATGTTGATGCGGCCAGACCGGTCCACCAGCAGCCGCAGATCGGCATCGACCGAGCCCCAGAGCGTCAATACCAGCTCGTCGCCGGCTTGCACGACATAGTCTGGCGGCACGATCGGGCTGTAGTCGGCCGATGGTGACGATGCAGGTGCACCTGTGAGCAGCTCTGAGCCAAGCCGGCGCACTTCACTGGGCTGCCCACCTTGTGGCCCGGCCAGCGATTGCACATAGAGTTCAAATTCGCCAGCTCGGTAAGGTGGCGGCGCCAAGCCATCGGCTGGCAAAACCTGGGCCGACAGCGCGCCGCGCTCGGGCGCGGCCTGCGTGGGCTGACGCAAGCGCACCGGGCCGGTTGTGGCGGCAGGCTCGGGCACTGCCGTGGTTTGCGCAAACACACACAGCGGTGCGCTCAGCAGCAGCGGCAGCAGGCCTTTCAGAGACGCTGCCCGGTCCAGCCGAGCCCACCATTTGACCCAGTGCTGGGCATGGCGCGTGGCAAAAATACGAAGGGTTCGATTCATTCGATGCAGGCGGGCTTGGTAGCCTGGCACGGGCGAGCCGGCTGGACAGAAGTCAGGCAGCCAGCGCCGCAGAGTGCGCCCAAGCGCCAGTGCCCAACAACCAAAGCCTGTGATTCTAGCGCCCGCTCATTGCGACTGGCCTGTGCGGGCAAGCGTGGCTGTGGCTCAGGCGCTATGCCGTGCGGCAAACCAATCGGTGGCCACTTGCAGCCCAGCGCCGATGTCGTGGCTGGGCCGGTAGCCCAGCAAGCTGCGGGCCTTGGCCACATCCGCCCGCGAGTGCCGCACATCGCCGGCCCGAAAATCCCGGTGTTCAGGGGTTGCCACTGCCAGCCCCGGGCGTTGCGCTTGCAGGGCCTGCGCCAGCATCGCGTGCAAGCCCGTCAGCGTGGTCTGTTCGCCCACCGCCACGTTGTAGACCTCGTTCACCGCTGCCGCATCCTCGGTCATCGCCGCCAGCAGATTGG
>JANLZT010000348.1:0-9200 GCA_031366465.1 Betaproteobacteria bacterium
AACCAGGCCCGGTAGATGCCGGTGGTGAAGGTCTGCACCGCAAAGTAGCTGACGGTGCCGAAATCGGCCAGGGTCTCCATCAAGGCCAGCGCCACACCGCCGGCAATCGCCGGCCGGGCCAGCGGCAGCGAGACCCGCACAAAGCCCTGCCAGGGCGACAGGCCCAAGGAGCGCGCCACCTCCAGCATGGCCCCGCCGCGCTCTTGCAGCGCAGTGCGCGCCAGCAGGTAGACATAGGGGTAGAGCACCAGCGAGAACATCAGCACCGCGCCACCGGTGGAGCGCACCTCGGGAAACCCATAGTCGGCGCGGCGCCAGCCGGTGGCCTCGCGCAGCGCGGTCTGCAGCGGGCCGACGTACTGCAGCAGGTCGGTGTAGGTGTAGGCCATCACATAGGCCGGCATCGCCAGCGGCAGCACCAGGGCCCACTCGAACACCGCCCGGCCGGCAAACTCGAAGCGGGTGACCAGCCAGGCCGCGCCCACCCCCAGCAACACCACGCCGCAGCCCACGCCAGCGCACAGCCACAGCGTGGTGGCGATGTAATCAGGCAGCACGGTGGCCGCCAAGTGGGCCCAGGTGGCCCGCGTGCCGCCGGCAAACAACTGGCTGCCGACCGCCAGCAAGGGCAGGCTGACCAGCGCGGCGCTGAGCAGCGCGATCCACAGCAGGGCCGGCGGCCGGCCGCCGGGCCGCTGCAGGCGCTGGGGCAACGGCAAGGCGGACTGGTTTGGGGTGGACATGTCAGAGGGGCAGGCAGCGGGGCTGCCCCTATCATGCCGCCTCGATGCAGACCCCCGACACACCCTGGCTGAGGCTCGACCGCATCGCGGTGGCCTATGGCCGCAAGGGGGTGGTGGAGAACTTCTCACTCAGCCTGGCGCGGGGCAGCGTGGGCTGCCTGCTCGGCCCGTCGGGCTGTGGCAAGACCACCGTGCTGCGGGCGGTGGCCGGCTTTGAGCCGCTGGTGGCCGGCGCGGTCTGGCTGGATGGTGAAGCGGTCAGCCAGCCGGGCCGGATGCTGGCACCCGAGCTGCGCCGCATCGGCATGGTGTTCCAGGACCATGCGCTGTTCCCGCATTTGACGGTGGCCGCCAATGTGGGCTTCGGCCTGCGCGGCCGGCCCGACGCCGCGCAGCGGGTGCAGCAGATGCTGGCCACCGTGGGCCTGGACGGCGCGGGCCGGCGCTACCCGCATCAGCTCTCAGGCGGCCAACAGCAGCGGGTGGCGCTGGCCCGGGCGCTGGCGCCGGACCCCGGCTGCTGCTGCTGGACGAGCCCTTCTCCAACCTCGACATCGAGCTGCGCGAGCGCCTGGGCGGCGAGCTGCGGGGGATGCTCAAGGCCGCCGGCACCACCGCGCTGCTGGTCACCCACGACCAGCACGAGGCGTTTGCGATTGCCGACGAGATCGGCGTGATGAGCGACGGCCGCATCCAGCAATGGGACAGCGCCTACCGGCTCTACCACCAGCCCGGCAACCGCTTTGTGGCCGACTTTGTCGGCCAGGGCGCCTTCTTGCCCGGCCGGCTGCTGCCCGGCCAGCGCATCGAAATGGAGCTGGGCCTGCTCGACAGCCCCGAGCCCCTGCCAGCCTGCGGGCCGATACCGCTGGACGGCAGCGGCTGCGAGGTCGATGTGCTGCTGCGCCCGGATGACGTGGTGCACGACGACGCCAGCCCGCTGACGGCCCAGGTGCTGGCCAAGGCCTTCCGGGGCGCCGAGTTCCTCTACACCCTGCGCCTGGACAGCGGCGCCAGCGTGCTGTCACTGGTGCCGTCGCACCACAACCACGCCATCGGCGAGCGCATCGGCATCCGGCTGGAGATCGACCATGTGGTGGCCTATCCGCGCCTGGGCGCAGCGCCGATGAGTGGCCACTGACTCGGCGTCCAACCCAGCGTCTAACGCCCGCCCAGGCTCTTGCCCAGCGCCGCCACGTCGGCCTGCCTGGCAAAGCGGTCGCCCAGCGCGGCCAGCCGGTCCAGCTCGGCCTTGGCCTTGCGCTTCTCGCCGGCCTGGGCATAAAAGCGGGCCAGGTTCAGGCGCATGAAGGGGTCTTCGGGCTGCATGGCCAGGGTGCGCAGTTGCAGGTCGATGGCCTTTTGCGGCTGCTGCTCGCCGGCATAGGCCATCGCCAGGGTGTCCATCAGGGCCGGCATATTGGGCGCCGCGGCCACCGCACGCTCGGCAAACGGCAGCGCACCCGGCTGCTTGAGCGTCAACCGGATCCAGGCAATGTTGTTGAGCGACAGCGCGTGGCCCGGCTTGATCTTGAGCACCGCCTGGTAGTGGGCCTCGGCGGTGACGTAGTCCTTGCGCTGCAGGGCCTGGTCGCCCAGGTAGAACTGGAACAGCGCATCGGCCGGGTGGTCTTGCTGCCACTGGCTGGCGAAGGCCTGGGCCTGCGGCACTCGGCCAGACTGCACCAGCACCTGGTGCATGCGCTCGGGCGCTTGCTCGGGGTCGGCCAGGGCCAGGGCCTTGCGCAACGGCACCAGCGCCGCGTCCCATTGCTTTTGCAGGATCTCGATCTCGGCCTCTTGCACCAGGCCGCTGGCATCGCCGGGCTGCAGCTTTTGCAGGCCCTGGGCGATGGCCTTGGCCTGGGCCGGCTGGCGCTGGCGCAGCGCCACGCTGATGGCCAGGCGCCGCGCCGGCAAAGACTCAGGTGCCAGCTCCAGTGCACGCTGGGTGCTGCGCGCGGCAGCGGCCAGGTCACCGCCCGCCAATTGGGCCTCGGCCAGGCCCAGGTGGCCGGGCGCCGATTTGCCCTGCAGCGCGATGAAGCGGCTGTAGGTATTGCTGGCCTGCTGGTACTCGCCCAAGGCCATCTGCACCCGGCCCAGCCGGATCAGCAACTCGGGCTGGTCGTGCATCTGGGTCAGCGCCGCCTGGGCCGCCGTCTGCGCCGCCTTGGCATCGCGGGTGACCAGGTGGTGATCGATCAGCGCCAGCCGGGGTGCCAGGTCGGAGGGATTAGCCTTGATGGCGTCGCCCAGCAGGGCCGCCACCGCCTCGCGGCTGGCACCGCCCCGGGCGGCCAGTTCGGCCGCCATCAGGTGGGCCCGGCTGTTGCCCGGCGCGGCCTTGATGAGGGCCGCAAAGCGGGCTTGGGCCTGCGCCGGCTGGTGGGCCTGCAGGTCCAGGCCGGCCAGCGCCATCACCGCCGGCAGGTAGGTCGGGTCGCGCGACACCGCTTGCTCAAAGGCGGCACGCGCCGCCGGGTTGTCCTGCTTGATCAGCAGCACCTGGCCGCGCAGATGCGGCGCCAGCGGCTTGCCGGGCTGCTTGCGCTCGAGCGCGTCCACCGCGCGCAGCGCGCCGTCGGGTGACTTGCGGCGCAACTCGGCGCTGATCAGGGCCAGGTCGGCACCGGGCCCGCTGTCGCTGGCGGCCACCGATTGCAGCTCGGCGATCGCCGAGTCGGTCTGGCCGCGCACCAGCTGGGTCAGGGCCACGGCGGTGCGCATGCGGGCATCGTCGGGCGTGATCTTGCGGGCCCGCTCGAACAGCACCGACGCCGCCGCCACGTCGCCGCCCAGCATCCGGGCCTGGGCCGCCAGCAAGAAGGCATCGGCATCGGTGCTGGTCTTGACCAGCAGTGGCTCCAGCGCGGCCTGGGCCCGCTCGGTCTGGCCCATCGCCAGCAGCGTGCGCGCCAGCAGGCGCCGGCTGGCCGACGAGTCGGGCGCAATCAGCAAGGCCTTGTTGAGCAGGGTCTCGGCCTGGGCCGGGGCCTGCATCGCCAGTTCCACCGCCGCCGCCGATTGCAGCAGCATCAGGTTGTCGGGGGTGCCCCGCAACAGGGTCTGGAAGCGATCACGGGCCAGGCCCAGCTTGCCCTCGACAAAGGCCAACTGGCCCTCGAACAGCAGGGTTTGCGGGTGCTTGGGCAGGACTTGCTGCAGGGCCTTCAACTGGCTTTGCGCCGCCGCCACATCGCGCCGGCCCAGGTGGGCGGTGATCAAGGCGCCGTGGGCCATCGGGTCGTTGGGGCGCAGCTTCAAGGCCTGCTGGTAGGCCTGCAGGATGTCAGCGGCCGGGGCCTGGCGGCGCGTCAGCAGATCGCCCTTGAGCATCCAGCCATCGGCATTGCCGGGCTGGCTGGCCAGCAGGCCGTCCACCAAGGTCAAGGCGCCGGCCAGGTCACCGGCGGCGGCCGCCACCCGGGCCGACAGCAGCCAGGCCTGCGGATGGCCGGGCACCGCCTGGAGCGCCTCAGCCAGGCTGGCGCGCGCCGCCGGCAGGTCACCCAGCGTGGCCTGGGCCTGGGCCACCACCGCGCGCAGGTCGGCGTGGGCGGCCGGCTCACGCAGGGCCACCGCAGCGTATTCGTTGAGCACCCGCTGCGGCTGGCCGCGCTGCAGCGTGGCGCGCGCCAGCAGCGGCAGCACATTGACTTGCGACTCGCCCAGCGCCAGCGCGCGGTTGAGCTCGATCTCGGCCGCCGCCACATCGCCGTTGTCCAGCAACTGGCCGCCCAGCAGCAAGCGGGCCTGGGCCAGCGTGGGCTCATCCTGGATCACGGCCTTGAGCGCGACGATGGCGCCGGCCCGGTCCTGCTTGTCAAGCAACTGGCGGGCCTGCGCCAGGCGGTCCACCGGCTTGGGGCTGCAGGCCACCAGGGCCACCAGGCCCAGCAGCCCGCCCAGGGCCAGCGCCAGCCGGCCGCGCCGGCCCCAGCCCGCCATCACCGGCCTGTCAGCCGGGCCGCTTTGCGCCGAGACCGCCATTGCGTCAGTGCAGGCGCAGCAGGGCAGCGGCGCTGCGCATTGCGCCCTCGCCGATTGACGCGCCAAAGCGCTTGGCGAGCTTCTCGGCGACGTTCTCGCGCGGCGTGTAGTCCACCACCTCTTCGGCCTTGATGATCTCGCGGGCCACGTAGTCGAGGCTGCCGATCTTGTCGGCCAGGCCGATGCGCACCGCCTCTTCACCGTTCCAGAACAGGCCCGAGAAGGTGTCGGGGGTCTCTTTCAGCCGGGCCCCGCGGCCCTCGCGAACCACCTTGATGAACTGCTGGTGCACCTGATCGATCATGGCTTGCGCATAGGCGCGCTGGCGCGGGTTCTGGGCCGTGAAGGGGTCGAGCATGCCCTTGTTCTCGCCGGCCGTGAGCAAGCGGCGCTCGATGCCCAGCTTGTCCATCAGGCCGGTGAAGCCGAAGCCGTCCATCAGCACCCCGATCGAGCCGACGATGCTGGCCTTGTCGACGAAGATGTCGTCGGCCGCAACCGCGACGTAATAAGCGCCCGACGCGCAGACCTCCTCGACCACCGCGTAGAGCTTTTTCTGGTGCAGCTTCTTGAGCCGCTGGATCTCGTCATTGATCAGGCCCGACTGCACCGGGCTGCCGCCCGGGCTGTTGATGCGCAGCACCACCGCCAGCGCGGTCTTGTCCTCGAAGGCATTGCGCAAGCCGGCCATCATCTGCTCGGCGCTGGCCTCGGTGTCGGCGCCGATCTCGCCGCGCAGCTCGACCAGCGCGGTATGCGGGCCGGCCGGCCCGTTGTGGTGGCCGCGGTTGGCCATCAGCGTCCACAGCACCGCCAGCACCAGCAGCAACCAGCACAGGCGGAAAAAACCGCGCCAGCGCCGGTCGGTGCGGCGCTCTTTGAGCAGCTCGCGCGCCAGGGTCTGGACGGTCTGCGCCAGCGCCGCCTGGCCGCCGCTGTCCGCGCCGGCTGATGCCGCTCTGGCGGGGGGCTGGGCCGGGCCGGGGGGCTGGCCACTGGGCAGGGCGTCGTCGGGCGGGGTCATGGTGGGCTTTCGGAGGCGGAGGCCAGGGTTGCGGCGGGTGGCCGAACGTCGGCGCTAGGATACCAACAGGCCTGGCCGTGCTGTTCGTCGATCAGCACCGGGATCAAACGCGACTTGCCGCAGGGCCCGCCGATGCAGCGGCCGTCAGCCGGCTCATAAGTGGCGCCATGGATGGCGCAGACGATCCAGCGCCGGTCATGGTCGAGAAACTCACCCGGCTGCCAATCCATCTCCACCGGCACATGGGCGCAGCGGTTGACGTAGGCCACCAGCCGGCCCCCGAAGCGCAGCGCAAAGGCCCGCGCCGGCTGGCCCCACAGGCGCACATCGAACAGCACCGCCTTGCCGCGCTCGACCAGCGAGTCGGACGCGCACAGCGGCTGGGCCGGGCCCCGGGCGGACAAGTGGCGCTCAGGCATGCTGCAGCAGCCAGGCCTCTAGATCAGCGGTGGAATGCGCCACATGCAAGGGCGCCAGGGCGCTGAGGGCCTCGGCCTGGTGGGCGCCAAAGCTCACCCCCACGCTGGCGGTGCCGGCATTGATCGCCAACTGCAGGTCGTGGCTGGTGTCGCCGATCATCAGGGTGCGGGCGGGGTCGGCGCCAAACTCGCGCATCAGTTGCTGCAGCATCAGCGGATTGGGTTTGCCGGCGGTCTCGTCGGCGGTGCGGGTGGCGTCAAACACGCCCAAGAGTCGCACGTCGTGCAAGGCCTCGTCCAGGCCTTTGCGGCTCTTGCCGGTGGCCACCGCCAGCCAGTGGTTGCGGCGCTTGAGCGCCTGCAGCATCGCCAGCGTGCCGTCAAACAACAGCAGCGCATGCTGGCTGGCCATGTAGTGGTGGCGGTAGCGCTGGCCAAGCTCGGGGTAGCGCGATTCGGGCAAGCCCGGCACCGCATGCTGCAGCGCGTCGCGCAGGCCCAGGCCGATCACATAGGCTGCGCGCTCGGCGCTGGGGACAGTCACGCCGATGTCGGCGCAGGCCGACTGGATGCAGCGCACGATCAGCGCGGTGGAGTCGAACAGGGTGCCATCCCAATCGAAGACGATCAGGTCGAAGCGGCGCGGGCGGTCGGTCATGGCGGGGCGGACGGGGTGGGGCGAGGAATGGGTGGCGGGCACTCAATGCGGCTGGCTCAGGCGGCCCAGCAGGGTGCTGCATTCGGCCGGCATCGGGGCTTGCAGTGTCACCCGCTCGGCGCTGGCCGGGTGGTCGAAGGCCAACTGGCGAGCATGCAGAAACATCCGCTCAAAGCGCGCGCCGGCCAGGCCCTCGCCGCGCGCCCATTGCTTGTTGAGGGCGAAGTCGCCGTATTTGGGATCGCCGACGATGGCGTGGCCGGCCTGCGCCAGGTGCACCCGGATCTGGTGGGTGCGGCCGGTCTTGATGGTCACGTCCAGCAGCGTGAAGCCATCGAAGTGGCTGGCGATGCTGACCAGGCTGATGGCGCGGCGGCCGTCCGGATGGTCATTGGGCACCGCCAGCACATGGCGCTCGCCGCGCGCGTCCAGGGTCTTGAGCAGCGCCACGTCGATCACTTTCAACTTGGCGGGCCAGTTGCCGATCACCAGCGCGGCATAGGTCTTGCCCACGGTTTTTTCACCCTGGCGGCTGCGGAACTGCTCTTGCAAGGCCACCAGCGCGCTGCGCTTCTTGGCCAGCAGCAGGATGCCCGAGGTCTCGCGGTCGATGCGGTGCACCAGTTCCAGAAAGCGCGCCTGCGGCCGGGCCTGGCGCAACTGCTCGATCACACCAAAGCTGACGCCCGAGCCACCATGCACCGCCACGCCGGCCGGTTTGGCTATGGCCAGCAGGTGCTCGTCCTCGAACAGGATGGGGAACTCGCGGCCCGGCGTTGGCGCCGCATCGGCCGGTTTCTCTGCAGTGCGCACCGGCGGCACCCGCACCTCGTCGCCCAAGGCCAGGCGAGTGTCGGCGCCAGCCCGGCCCTTGTTGATGCGCACCTCGCCCGAGCGGATCACCCGGTAGACATGGGTCTTGGGCACGCCCTTGAGCAAGCGCAGCAGGAAGTTGTCCAGGCGCTGGCCCTCACCGGCCTCGTCCACCACCAGGCGCCGTACTTGCGGGCCGGCCGGTGCCCCAGGTGCCGCCGGGCTGCCCGCCTGGCGGCTGGCCGGCGCTTTGCTGCTTATAATGTCGCTAGCCACGATTGAGCCGTAAGTGCTTGATTATTCAGAGTTTACCCGGGCACGCCCGGTGCTATCGTGGCGCGGCGCCCTACCCGGCGCCAAAAGCGTTGATGCAACACCCGCGCCCGGCGCGGCAGGCCGCAAATCCCCAAGTGATGCGGCGGCCACACCGGCCGGTTGGAAGAGACACGTCGTCACAGCCGCCCCTCACGGGGAAGAACCAAAGGTCATGAAACCCAGATCGCCCGCAGTTGGCGGCCTGGGTTTCGCGTCAGAGCCCTGTCGGGTCCGCATGCCGCCCCTCCCTCCCCCACGTCACCTGCTCCGGCCAAAAGGCCTGGGCGGGAACACGCCTGACGGTGTGTGGACACTGCCCCGGCCGCTGGCCGGCGTGGCGCTGTCCAGTGCTGATGTGACACCCCCGCGTCTGACGCAGGGCCGGGATTCAACGGCGCCGCCCACCCCCAAGGCTTTGCCGCACGCTGCCCCGCTGCATCGCTGATCGCCTGGCGATCAAAGCAGCCCAGGGCGATTCCTTCTCCGGCCAAGACTCGTTGCTCGTGCATCGGAACAGGTTGCCTGTTCTGGCCTCCGTGCCAGGCAGGTGATCGGACATCGCCTGGCTGCGGCATTCGCTGCCAGGCGCGTTTGGAGTGCACATGAAACGCATGCTGATCAATGCCACGCAGCCGGAAGAGCGCCGCCTGGCCATCGTCGATGGGCAAAAACTGCTCGACTTCGAGACCGAGATCGAAGGGCGCGAACAGCGCAAGGGCAATATCTACAAGGCCATCGTGACCCGCGTCGAGCCGTCGCTCGAGGCCTGCTTCATCGACTACGGCGAGGACCGCCACGGCTTCTTGCCCTTCAAAGAGATCTCCAAGCAGTATTTCCGCGAGGGCCTGGATCTCAAGACCGCCGGCATCAAGGACGCCATCCGCGAGGGCCAGGAACTGCTGGTGCAGGTCGAGAAAGAGGAACGCGGCAACAAGGGCGCGGCGCTGACCACCTTTGTCAGCCTGGCCGGCCGCTACCTGGTGCTGATGCCCAACAACCCGCGCGGCGGAGGTGTGAGCCGCCGCATCGAGGGCGAGGACCGCGAGGAACTCAAGGAAAACCTCGAACAACTCGACTACCCCAAGGGCATGTCCCTGATCGCCCGCACCGCCGGCATCGGCCGCAGCGCGCCCGAGCTGCAGTGGGACCTGAACTACATGCTCAAGCTCTGGAGCGCCATCGACGGCGCGTCCAAGGCCGGCAAGGGCGCCTTCCTGATCTACCAGGAAAGCTCG
>JANLZT010000373.1:0-1700 GCA_031366465.1 Betaproteobacteria bacterium
GTCTTCATGCCCTATGCCGGCGGTGTGGTGCCCTACCGCCGCAAGTGCGACGAGGTGGCCGCCCGGGGTTACGAGGGTTTTCATCTGCGCAAGACGGCCCAAGCCGCCCCGTGATCCCCCAGCCAGGACCTGAACATGCCCCTGCACCCCACCCTAGTGGCCATGCTGGCCAAGACCGCCCACCTGCCGCCCATCACCAGCGTGCCGGTGGCCACCATCCGCGCCAGCGATGCCACCCGCTACAAGGTGGGCGTGCCGCCTGACGCGGTGCACAGCGTGCAGGACCGCCTGATCCCTGGCCCGCGCGGCGACATCCGCATCCGCATCTACCGCCCAGATGCGGCCGACGGCCATGCCGTCACGCTGTTCTTCCACGGCAGCGGCTTCGTGATCTGCAGCATCGAAAGCCACGACGACATGTGCCGGCAGATTTGCCGCCGCGCCCACTGCGTGGTGGTCAGCGTGGACTACCGGCTGGCGCCCGAGAACAAGTTCCCGGCCGGGCCGGATGATTGCCTGGCCGCCACCCGCTGGGTGGCTGCGCATGCCAAAGAGATCGGCGCCGACGCCAGCCGCCTGGCGCTGGCCGGTGACAGTGCCGGCGGCACCATGGCGGCAGTGACGGCCCAGCGGGCGCGCGACGAGGGTGGCCCTTTGATCCGCGCCCAGTTGCTGCTGTACCCCGTGACCGACCATGTCAGCGTGCAGCGGCCGTCCTACGAGCAACGCGCCAGCGGCTATGGCCTGACCCGCGAGGCGATGGTCTGGTTCTGGGGCCATTACCTGGCGCACCCCGACCAGGGCGCCCATCCGCATGCCTCACCGATGCGGGCCGCCAGCCTGGCGGGGCTGCCGCCGGCCTATCTGGTGACCGGCGAATACGACCCGCTGCGCGACGAGGGCGAAGCCTATGCGCAGGGCTTGCAGGCCGCCGGTGTGGCGGTGCAACTGATCCGCTACCCCGACATGAACCACGGATTCTTGTTCTGGGTCGGCCTGATCGACGGCGCCACGGTGGCCATGGACGCCGCCTGCGCCTGGCTCAAGCAAAGCCTGCAGCCCCCTGCCGCGCAGCCATGACGCCGTTGAAGGTGGTCCGCCTGGACCTGCCCCTGGACGCCGCCACTTTCGATGCCGCGCTGGCTGCCGCCCCCGAAGTGAGGCTGGCGGTGCACCCGGCGCGCGGCGCTGACGACGCCACCTGGCAGGCCCTGGCCGCCGCCCAGGTCTACCACGTCTCATCGGCCCGCGATGACCTGCCGGCGCCCTGGTTCGTCAACGCCGCGCTGCTGCAGCGCTGCCCGGCCTTGCTGGCGGTGTCGGCCTACGGCGCGGGCTATGACACGGTGGACGTGGCCGCCTGCAGCGCTGCCGGCGTGGCGGTGCTCAACCAGGCCGGCAGCAATGCGGCGGCAGTGGCCGAGCACAGCCTGGGCCTGATGCTGGGCCTGTGCAAGCGCATCGCCGAGAGCGACCGCCGGCTGCGGCGTGGTGAGCGCTTCAGCCGGGCCGATGCGATGGGCCGCGACCTGGCGGGCTTGAGCCTGGGCCTGGTGGGCATCGGCCATGCCGGGCGCCGGGTGGCGGCGCTGGCCCAGGCCTTCGGCATGACGGTGCTGGCCTGCGACCCGCTGATCGAGGTGGCCGAAATACAGCGCCGGGGCGCCGAGCCGGTGTCGATGGCAAAGTTGCTAACGCGG
>JANLZT010000379.1:0-3857 GCA_031366465.1 Betaproteobacteria bacterium
GCCCTGCGCATTGCCGTCAATGACGAGTTTGCGGTGCTGGACCGCTTTCTCGATGCGCTGCCCGCCTGCCTGAGGCCGGGCGGCCGGGTTGCGATCCTCAGCTTTCACTCGGGCGAGGACAGGCGGGTGAAGAAAGCCTTCCAAACGGGTGAGCGCAGTGGGCTGTATGCCAGCGTGGCCGACGCCTTCATCCGGCCGACCTTCGAGGAGCAGCGCGCCAACCCGCGGTCCAGTTCGGCCAAATTGCGCTGGGCGGTGCGGGCGCCGCTGTCCCGGTAAACCCTTAAATCCGCCGCGCTGATTGCTGGGCACACTCGGCGGCTGGGTGGTCAGTGGCGGCTGGCGAAGTCAAGACCGGCGCCGCAAGACAAATCAGAACAATCGCCTGCCGGCCACCCACGGCGGGCCCATGGAGCGAAATCAATGCGACCCACTCGATTGACGGCGGCGCTTGGCGCGCTGGCCCTGCCCCTGCTGCTGGCGGGCTGCTGGACCGATGACTCACCGGTCGCGGGCACCAGCCTGCAGACCGTGTCCAACCGGGCTGACCTGGTCAGCGGCGGGTCGGCACTGGTCGAGGTCAAGCTGGCGCCAGGCAAGACGATCTCGAACATGCGGGTGGACGTGGACGGCCGCGATGTCAGCAGCGCCTTTGCGATGCAGGCCGATGGCCGCCTGCTGGGCATCGTCAGCGGCCTCAAGATCGGCGCCAACAATGTCAACGTGGAGGCCATCGACCGCAGCTTTGTGGGCGCCCGGCTGGTGGTCACCAACCATGCGATCGGCGGCCCGGTGCTGCTGGGTGCCCAGGCCGGGCCCTGGGTCTGCGCCACGCCCACCGCCGTGGCCGCTGCTGGCAACACCCCGGCCAGCAATGCCAGCGGGCTGAGCACGGCCGCCATCGACGCCCAGTGCAATATCGCCACCGAGTACAAGCTGTTCTACCGAACCACCACCGCCGGCTGCAGCAGCGCGCTGCCTGACCCCAGCCCGCCGGCCGTGGCTGCGGCCAACAACTGCTTCAAGCCCTACACCGTGGGCGTGACGCCGGCCGACCTGGCCACCACCACCACCACCGCCGGCCTGGTCGTGCCCTACATCGTGCGGGTGGAGCGCGGCACGGTGAACCGTGGCATCTACGACATCGCGGTGCTGTTCGACCCCAGCAAGACCGCGCCCTGGACCGCGCTGGCGCCCCAGCCGCAGTGGAACGGCAAGGTGGTCTACAGCTTCGGCGCGTCCACCGGCCAGCCGCGGCTGCAGTTCCGCACCGAGCAAAACTGGGCCGACGACGCGGCGCTGTCGCGCGGCTTCATGGTGGTCGACAACAGCCTGACCGACTCGCTCTACAACTCCAACCGGGTGCTGGTGGCCGAGACCCTGATGATGATGAAGGAGCGCATCACGGTGGGCTACGGCGAGATCAAGTACACCCTGGGCAATGGCTGCTCGGGCGGGTCGATCCAGCAAAACACCGTGGCCTCCACCTTCCCCGGCCTGTTGGACGGCATCCAGCCCAGTTGCGACTACCCCGACTCGATCAGCACCGGCATGGAGGTGATCGACTGCGTGCTGCTGGTCAACTACTACGCCGGCCCCGAGTGGGCGGCGCTGACCGCCGGCCTGACCCGCGCCCAGATCAATGCCAAGAAAACCGCCATCAACGGCCATCTGGACCAGGTCGGCTGCCAATCCTGGAACAACGCCTTCGGCTTCAACGGCAAGCCCGGCAACTATGTGCGCAAGCTGGTGCTCGACGCCACCACCGGCGCGGTGGGCGTGATCCCCGGTGAGGCCACCCGCAACAACTGCCTGCTGCCGGCAGCGCTGGTCTATGACGCGGCCAGCAACCCCACCGGCACCCGCTGCGGTGACCCTGACCTGGCCGCTGCGGTCTGGGGCACCACCGCCAACGCACTGGCCCCCAGCGGCACCCGCGCGCTGAGCACCGGCGACAACGTGGGCATCCAGTACGGCCTGGGGGCCTTGATGTCGGGCGCGATCACGACTGACGAGTTTGTCTCGCTCAACGAAAAAGTCGGCGGCATGGACAGTGATTCCAACGCCATCACCACCCGCACGACGGCCGACGCCGCGGCGCTCGACATCGCCTACCGCGCCGGCGTTGTTGCCAGCGGCAAGAACCTGGGCAAGCTACCGATCATCGATTCACGCGGCTACGACGAGCAAGGCATCCACTACATCTGGCGCAGCTTCTCCGAGCGTGCCCGCATTGACGCCGGCAATGCCGGCAACCATGGCAACCAGGTGATCTGGCGCTATGGCAGCGGCCTGCTGCCCGGCACGGCCGCGCAGGTGGCGGCGGTGACGGTGGCGTCGCTGGTGACGATGGACAGCTGGCTGTCGGCGCTCAACACCAGCGCGCCCAAATCGGGCCTGAACGCCGAGCGCAGTCAAGCCCAGGTGATTGCCGCCAAGCCCGCCGCCGCCCGCGACCTGTGCTATTTGACCGGCGACTCGGCCTTCGCCAACCCGATCACCGACATGGCGGTGTGCGATGCCGATGCGCGGTTGGTCAAGCATGCCTCGCCGCGCCAGGTGGCAGGCGGCGCGCTGGCCGAGAGCATCCTCAAATGCCAGCTCAAGCCGCTGAACCTGGCCGACTACACCGGGGTGACGTTCAGTGCCGCCCAGCAGGCCAGGCTGGCAGCGGCCTTCCCCGGCGGCGTTTGCGACTGGAGCAAGCTGGGCGTCGGACAGCAAGACCCGGCCTCGCCACTGAACTTTGGTGCCGGCCCTGGCGGCGCACCGCTGTCAGCCGCCCCGGTGTCCACGCCGATCTGAGGGGTCTGAGCGCAGCGCGGCCGGCCCAGCGCCGGCCGCTCTTACTTGGACGTCGGGAAGCCGAACTCGGCGCCCTTGGCGATGCTCTCGGGCCAGCGCTGCATCACGCTCTTTTGCTTGGTGTAAAAGCGCAGGCCCTCTTCGCCATAGGCGTGCATGTCGCCGAACAAGCTCTTCTTCCAGCCGCCAAAGCCGTGCCAGGCCATCGGCACCGGGATCGGCACGTTCACGCCCACCATGCCCACCTGCACCCGGCGCGCAAATTCGCGGGCGATGCCGCCGTCGCCGGTGTAGATCGACACGCCGTTGCCAAACTCGTGGCCATTGACCAGGGCCAGGGCGGCGGCGAAATCAGGCACCCGCACGCAGGCCAGCACCGGGCCGAAGATCTCGTCCTTGTACAGGTGCATGGCCGGCGTGACATGGTCGAACAGGGTGCCGCCGGTGAAAAAACCGCCTTCCAGGCCGGCCACCTTCAGGCCGCGGCCATCGACCACCAGGCTGGCGCCCTCGGCCACGCCGGCCGCGATGCAGCCCTCGATGCGGTCGCGCGCCTGGGCGGTGACGATGGGGCCCATCTCGGCCGCCAGGTCCATCGGGTTCATCACCTTCAGCGCGCGGGCGCGCTCGGCCACCTTGGCGACGATGGGGTCGGCAATGTCGCCCACCAGCACCGCCACGCTGATCGCCATGCAGCGCTCGCCGGCCGAGCCGTAGGCCGCACCCACCAGCGCGTCCACCGCCTGCTCGACATTGGCGTCGGGCATCACCACCAGGTGGTTCTTGGCGCCGCCCAGGGCCTGAATCCGCTTGCCGTGGCGGGCGCCGGTCTCGTAGATGTACTGGGCGATCGGCGTGCTGCCGACAAAGCTGACGGCCTTGACATCGGGGTGGGTGAGCAGCGCGTCCACCGCCACCTTGTCGCCCTGCACCACGCTGAAGACGCCGTCGGGCAGGCCGGCTTGGCTGAGCAGCTCGGCCATCAAGAGGGCGCAGCTCGGGTCGCGCTCGCTGGGTTTCAAGATGAAGGCATTGCCGGCGGCCAGCGCGAT
>JANLZT010000380.1:0-1707 GCA_031366465.1 Betaproteobacteria bacterium
GTTGAAGTGGCGCAGGCCCAGGGACTGCAGGATCTCCAGCGCCACCGCCACCTCTTGCGTGCGGGCCTCGCCCGGCTGGGGCGTGAGGCTGACGCGGATGGTGTCGCCAATGCCCTGCTGCAGCAACTGGCCCATCGCCACCGCAGACGCCACCGTGCCCTTGGTGCCCATGCCGGCCTCGGTCAGGCCCAGGTGCAGGGGGTAGTCGCAGCGCGCGGCCAGGGCCTGGTAGACGGTGATCAGGTCTTGCACGCCGCTGACCTTGCAACTGATGATGATCTGGTTGGCGCTCATGCCCAGTTCTTGGGCCCAGTCGGCCGACTGCAGCGCCGACTGCAGCAGGGCCTGGTACATCACCTGTTTGGCGTCCCAGGGCGCGCTGCGGCGGGCGTTGTCGTCCATCATCTGGGCCAGCAGCTCCTGGTCGAGGCTGCCCCAGTTGACGCCGATGCGCACCGGCTTGTCGTGGCGCAAAGCGGCCCCGATCATCGCGGTGAACTGGCGGTCGCGCTTGTTGCCCTTGCCCACATTGCCGGGGTTGATGCGGTACTTGCTCAGCGCCGCCGCGCAAGCCGGATGCTCGGTCAGCAGGGTGTGGCCGTTGTAATGAAAATCACCGATCAGTGGCACATCGATGCCCATGCGGTCGAGCTGATCGCGAATCAAGGGCACGGCCTGGGCGGCCTCGGGCGTGTTGACGGTGATGCGCACCAGCTCAGAGCCGGCAATCGCCAGCTCCTTGACCTGGATCGCGGTGCCGATCACGTCGACGGTGTCGGTATTGGTCATGGCCTGCACCCGCACCGGGGCGTCGCCACCCACGGTGACCACCCGCTCGCCCCAGACCACCCGGGCCTGGCGTGAGCGCCGGGCGGCCGGCGCGGCCGGCGGGATCAGCATCGAAAAATCATCGAAAGGGGTCATGTCGGTTCAACCGGTTGGCGCCTGCCGCAAGCCCGGCGGGCTACTCCTGGGCAACTACTGCAAGGTGAGGCTGACGATGTTGTCACGCTTGCCGCCGCTCAGATCCACCGGCTTGCCGCGCAGCAGCAACTCGGTGCCGGCCACATTGCCGATGCGCACTTTGAGCGGCATCGCCGGCGACAGCGCCACCGTCTCGCCGGCCGGCACCAGGCGCGCCAGCAAGGTCTGGTTGTTGGCGTCCACCGCCTGGATCCAGGTGTCCTTGAGGGCCCGCACGCTGACCAGCGTCGGCGCGCCGCCGGAGGCCGGCACGGCCGCATCGGCGGCGGGCGCCAGCGGTTTGCCGGGGGTAGAGGGCGTAGAGGGGGTAGAGGGGGTAGGCGCGGCCAACTTGGCCCCGTCCATGGTCGCCGGTGTGTTGCCACCCCGCTCAGCCGACGAGGCCGGCGCATCAGCGGCCGGGGCCACAACCAAGCCCGCCGCGCCAGATGCCGCGCCATCCGGCGGCATCACCGGGCCGCCCTGTGCGGCAGCCGGCGCCGCAGCCGGCACTACCGGATCGCGCAAGGCGCCGGCCGGCACCAGCACAAAGGCGGCTGCGGCCAGCAGCAGCAAGGCCACCAGCCACAGCACCGGGTGGCGCCAGGGCGCCCAGTCGGCCGGCAGGCCACGCCCGCCATGCTCGCGAAAGGGGGTGTTCAAGCCGCCGTCCACCCGGCCCAGCGCATCGGGTGACGAGCCCGGCAACAGCGCCAGCACCGGCACCGGATCGATGCGCAGGGC
>JANLZT010000384.1:0-12885 GCA_031366465.1 Betaproteobacteria bacterium
CCGGCCGGTGTCGAGCGCGGTGATGCGCAGGCCGATCTCACGCAAATGCGGTGTGCGCGCCACGTATTTGCGCAACAGGTCGTCCAAGAGGGCAGTCATGGCGCCGATGGTAGCGACCGATACTGGCCGGGCCAGCGTCGCCCTGACCCGCTGACTCGCTGATTCGCATCCCCATGCCACCCACCCCGCCCCATCCCATCCCGGACCGCCACGGCAGCAATCTGTTCACGGATGACGCCGAGTTGCAGGCCCTGCTGCCGCTCTACCTGCCGGCCGACCTGCAGGCCCACCTGCTGCCCCATCTGCAAAAACTGGGCGCGCTGGCCGGCGGTGTGCTCGACACCCTGGCACTCACCGCCGACAAGCAGCCGCCCACGCTGCAACACCGCAGCCGCACCGGGCTGGACCTGCAGTGCATCCACAAACACCCGGCCTATGTGGCGCTGGAGCGGGTGGCCTTTGCCGACTACGGGCTGGCCGCGATGTCCCACCGCCCCGGTGTGCTGGGCTGGCCCCAGGCCATGCCGCCGGCCGCCAAGTACGCCTTGAGCTACCTGTTTGTGCAGGCCGAGTTCGGCCTGTGCTGCCCGCTGTCGATGACCGATTCCCTGGCCCGCACGCTGCGCAAGTTTGGCGATGCGGCATTGATCGAACGCCACCTGCCGGCGCTGATCACGCAGGATTTCGAGGCCCTGGGCCAGGGCGCGATGTTCATGACCGAGCAGGCCGCCGGCTCGGACGTCGCCGCCACCAGCACCCGCGCGGTGGCCGATGGCGAGCACTTCAAGCTGCACGGCGACAAGTGGTTTTGCTCCAACCCCGACGCCGCGCTGGCGATGGTGCTGGCGCGCATCGACGGCGCGCCGGCCGGCATGGCCGGGGTATCCCTCTTCCTGCTGCCGCGCACGCTGGCCGACGGCGCGCCCAATGCCTACCGCATCCTGCGCCTGAAGGACAAGCTGGGCAGCCGCTCGATGGCCAGCGGCGAGATCCGGCTCGAAGGCGCCCAGGCCTGGCTGGTGGGCCAGCCCGGCCGGGGCTTCCAGCAGATGGCCGACATGGTCAACCACTCGCGCCTGTCCAACGGCATGCGGGCGGCCGGGCTGATGCGGCGGGCCTGTGCCGAGGCGCTGCATGTCGCCCAGCACCGCCAGGCCTTTGGCAAGCCCTTGATCGCGCTGCCGCTGATGCGCCGCCAGTTGTTCAAACTGCTGCTGCCCACCGAGCAGGCACGCACGATGCTGTTCCAGGCCGCTGACGCGCTGCGCCGGGCGGACTCCATCAACGCGGGCCAGGCTGACCAGGCCACCGCCTACGCGCTGACCCGCATCCTGACGCCGCTGATCAAGTTCCGCGCCTGCCGCGATGCGCGGCGCGTCACCGGCGATGCGATGGAGGTGCGCGGCGGCTGCGGCTACATCGAGGAGTGGAGCGACGCCCGCCTGCTGCGCGATGCCCACTTGGGCTCGATCTGGGAGGGCACCAGCAACATCGTGGCGTTGGACGTGCTGCGCGCCATCCGCCGCGACGCCGCGCTGCCGGCACTGCAGCAGCATCTGCAGGGCCTGCTGGCCGCCACCCCGTTGCACCCGCAGGCGCGGGCGGTGTTCGACGCCACGCTGGCCCGCGTGCTGGCGCTGGCCCAGCGGGCGGCCGATGGTGGTGCGAGTACCGGCGCGAGCGCCAATGCAAGCACCAATGCCAGCGCCCGCCAAGTGGCGTCAGCGCTGTACCACGCCAGCACCGCCGTGGCGATGGCCTGGGAGGCCGGCCGCTGCCAATCGGCGCGCCGCATGCGGCTGGCACAGTCGGTGCTGCGCTGGCGGCTGCTGCCCTGGGACCCGCTGGCCATCGACGCCGAGCCGGCCTGGCTGGCCGGGCTGCTGTCGCCCGGCGCCGCCGACGATTGCCGCGCCGACGAGCCGGTCGAGGCGGTGCTGTGCTTCTGAGCGCCCCCAGGCCGACGACTCAAGGCCGCCCCCAAGGGGGTTGAGAGCAAAGTGGCCAAACAACATTTGCCCATGGGGGTTTGGCTCGGCATGCGATGGCCGTTCTCTGCTGGGGTGATGCCACGGCATTCTCATGCCCAGCAGATCGCGCTCGTCGGGGGCGCTGTCGCCGTCATGGCTGGCGCGACCACAGGTCTCGGCGCAGCAGCGCGCCCCACTGCCGGTTGTAGGGATGCACCTTGCCCGGGCGGCCGCCGTCGGTGACCACCGCGTGGCCCTCGTTGGCCCATTCGAACAGCGAGCCTTCGAGATTGAAAATGCGCTGCGCGCCGCGCGCCAGCAGCGCATCGGCCAGCGCCGATGATCGATGGCCGACCGAACAGTACAGCACCGCTGCAGCACCGGGTGAGCGCTGCCGCAGTTGCAGCATCGCCGAGCCGACAGCATCGGCACGCACCGCTGCTTGAAGGTGGCCGTCGGCAAACTCCTCTGCGGTGCGCGTGTCCAGCAGCCATGGCCGAGGCCGGGTGGTGTCGCGCAACCAAGCCTGCAGTGCCGGCACGGAGAGTTGCGCGACGGCCGGGTGGCGGCTGCGGATGCGCGCTTTCACCTCATCCCATTGCAGCGGTTTCTGCGCCTGACCAGGCCCGGCGGTGACGACCAGCCCCAGCCCTGCCAGTTGCAGCAGACACCGGCGCCGACCGGCAGCGGTCATTGCCGCAGCACCGCCAGCCATTGGCGTTGGTCGGGTGTCATGGCGTCGTCGGGCGTCAGCAAGGCCGATTGCAGCGCGGCCCGTATCGCGGGCTCCGGCGCGGGCAAGGGCGCGCCCAGCAGGTGGTTGAGCACCGCCCGCGCCTTGGCCAGGCTTTGGCCATACAGCTCGAAGATGCCGGCCACGCTGACGTGGCGCGCAGGGTCTTCCATCCAGCAGTCGTAGTCGGTGACGATGCCGATGGTGGCGTAGGCCAGTTGCGCCTCGCGGGCCAGGAAGACTTCGGGCACGTTGGTCATGCCAACCAGGTGGCAACCGGCCTGACGCAAAAAGTGGCTCTCGGCCCGCGTGCCCAGGCGCGGGCCCTCGACACAGGCGTAGGTCAGGCTGCGGTGCAGCGTGATGCCGAGGGTGTGCGCCGACGCGGCAGCGGCATCGACCAAGGCGGCGCTCACCGGGTTCGCCGTCGAAACATGTGCGGCCACCCCGCCGCCGAAGAAGCTGCCGTCGCGCGCGCCGCGAGTCCAGTCGACATACTGCTCGGGCATCGCCAGGTCACCGGGCGCCACTTGCGCCGTGAGGCTGCCCACGGCGGACAGCCCAAGCACCATCGTCGCGCCAGCCTGCTTCAACGCGAAGATGTTGCCCCGGTAGTTCACCTCGTGCGGCAGCAGGCGGTGGCCCGCGCCATGGCGGGCCAGAAAGAGCACCGGCTGGCTGCCGATGCGCCCGCGCAGCACCGCGCCCGACGGTTGGCCAAAGGGCGTATCGCCTTCGATGCGGGCTTCGATCTCCATGCCGGCCAGGTCGTACAAGCCGGTGCCACCGATGATTGCGAGCATGGGTTCATTTTCTCCTTGGTGGGGTGCGGGCTTGAACAAGCGCGATGTTGACGATCAGCGTGCGACGACCGACCCGGCCAGATTAGACAGCGCCTTGCCGATGGCTGCGGCCGCCGGGCATGGCGCGGCGCCGTGCCGCTGCGCAATCCAGGCAGGATCGTTGTAGCCCACCCAGACTAGGCCCTGCGCGTCCTCCCAGACCAGGGCTTTGAGCGGCAGGTCAATGCCGACCGATTGCGCACATTCCATGCAGGGCGTTCCGCCCTGTGGGTTGCCGAAGATCAGCAGCTCCGTCGGTCGCAGCGCCTTGCCGATCCGGGCTGCACCAGCAGCATGGTCGATGCGTGCGAACACCTTCAGCCCGCGCTGCCTGGCGGCCTCTTCCAGGCGGTTCATCGTGTCCTTGGCAGGGTAGGGGCTCTGGAGTGTGACCAGGCCATCCGCAGCGACAGCGATGCTGGTGGCAGCGATACAAAACCAGGCCAGCATGGCCAGCGCGGCGAAACGCTTCATCGTCATCTCCTGGGTGATGCGGGGAGCCGCAGGGTGGGGCCGGTCAGGCAGGCGCTGTCAGCAGCATCCGCCGCCGTCGTAGAACCAGGTCGAGGGCGAGACATGCAGATCGTCTCGGCCGAGCGCCAGCAGCGCCGCCGCAGTTTTGTCGCACACCGCCAGTGGCTGGTTGGGTGTCATTGCATGGCCTTTGCCGTCGTCGAACAAGGCCTGGTTGCCAAAGTAGATCGCAGTGCGGCCGGTGAACACGCAAGGGCCGTCGGCTGGCACCGGGTCTTTGATGGCGCAGATCTCGACGCTGTCGATGTGGATCAGATGCCCGGTCGCGTAGTGGTTCGGCGACAGGATCCGATACGGCCGCCTGGCCCGCACTTCGATCGTGCCAAAGCCGGCATCGGTCAGGCGCTGCAGGTACTGCTGCAGTGGGATCGCACCCGACAGGCACAGCGCGCGCAGCCGCTCGTCGTCTTGCAAGGCCTGCGGCATGGCCTGATCGCACACCGGGTCGGACAGGATCAGTCGGCCATGCGGCTTCAACACGCGGTGCATCTCGGCCAGTGCCTGCCTCAGATCGCTGTCGCGGAAGATGTTGAACAGGCAGTTCTGCGCCGCCACATCGATGCTGTTGCTGTTGATCGGCAAGGCCAGCGCATCGCCGCGCCGCAGATCGACGAAACCGGGGCGAAACCATGCATTGCTCGGCTGCGCCTGGTCAAGGTTGGCCTGGCAGGCCGTGAGCATTTCATCGACCACATCCAGGCCGATCACTGCGCCGGGCCGGCGGCTGAAGTACGAGAACTGCAGCAGCTCCATGCCACCGCCGACGCCGACATACAGAACCGTCGGCTGGTTCACCAGGTCACGCGGATGCACCGTGCTGCCGCAGCCGTAGTTCATGGCCAGCATGCGTTGGGGGATGCTCAGCTCGGGCAACTGCCACACCGGCGTGGTGGTGCAGCACAGGCCGACATCGGGCGTCAGCGCCGCCTCGCGGTAGACGTTGCGGGTGGTGCCGAGGTAGGCCTGCTCGTGGGGGTCGCTCATGGGGCTTGGGGTCGGGTTGGTTGAAGAATCAAACGCTCAGATCGTCTCGACCAGCCACCAACTGCCGGCGGCGATGGCCGCCGCAACCGGCAGGGTCAGCACCCAGGACAGGGCGATGTTGCGCAGCACGCGGGTGTTGGCCGAGCCGTTCACCAGGCCCACCCCAGTGATCGCGCCCACACAGACATGGGTGGTCGATACCGGCAGGCCCAGCCGGCTGGCGGCAATCACCAGCAGGCCGCTGACCAGGTTGGCGCTGAAGGCCTGGCCGTCGCTCATGGTGGCGATCTTGCGGCTCACGGTGTGCGCCACCTTGCGGGCGTTGAGCAAGCCGCCTGCGGCCATCGCCAACGCCACGGCCAGCATGCCCAGGCGGATGTCCAGCGCCTGCACCACCAGCATCAGGCCGACGATCTTGGGGGTGTCGTTCAAGCCCCGGGCGAAGCTCAGCACGCCCGCGCTGACGCCATGCGCCGTTGTCAGCAACTGCTGCGCGTCGACCCCCCAGACGCGGCCTTGATAACGCGCCGCGCAATCGGCGGGGCTCCCGGCGCTGGCCGTCAACACGACCCGCGCCGCCGCCACCTGGCCGCCCATGACCACGGGGACCGCCACCGCCTCCTCGCCGACACACAGGCAAGCGTTCTTGCCGATGCCCCAGCGCGCCGGCACGCGGCGCAGCAACCGGTAGCAGCCGGTCGTCAACCCCACTGCCAGCAGTGGTGACAGCAGCAGCGGCAGGACAAAACTGCCGCCCAGCGCGCGCAGGTTCAGGTCGTGCCCGGCCGCCATGGCACCGGCGCCGACCAGCGCACCGGTCAAGCCATGCGTGGTGGACACCGGAAACGCCAGCAGCGTGGCCAGGATGACCGTGCAGCCTGCACCGACGGCCACCGCCAGCAGGAAGTGCGGCGATGCCGCCACGGCGTCGGGCACCAGACCCTTGCCGGAGAAGGCGCGCACCAGATCCGCAGCCAGGAACACCGAGGCGATGCAGCCCGCGAAGGTGGCCACGGTGGCCAGCTTGAGGCACTGGCGGTAGCTCGCGGCCTGGCTGCCGAACAGCGTGGCGACGCCTTTGAAGTTGTCGTTTGCGCCGTTGGCGTAGGCCACCAACAGCGTGGCGAGGAAGATGAGCAGCGGCAGCGTCATGGCGTGGCAAGTTGGTGTGGGAAGGCTGGCAGTGGGACGATTCGGCGCTATCACCGTCGCCGTCAGCGGTCATGGCCAGGCCCCGCGGGAAGACCAGCACGGCGGCAGATGCACCAGGTCGGCGGGCTCGTCGATGTCGGCCAGCGGTGGCAGTTCGACATGGCGCAGCCCGGCCGCAGCGAGCCGCTGGCGGGTGTCGGCCATCACGCTGGCGGTGCTCCAGGCCATCTCGCTGAACAGCGTTGGCGCGGCGCAGCGCAGCCCGATCAAGGCGTAGCCGCCATCGAGTGCGGGGATGAACACCGCATCGGCCTGGTCCAGCGCGGCGGCCGCGCGGCACAGCATCGCCGCATCCAGCGCCGGGGCGTCGGTGCCGGTCATCAGCGCTCGGCCCGCGCGCATCAGCCAGCGATCAAAGGCGCGCGCCATGCGGGCGCCGAGGTCGCCATCGCCCTGGGCCGACAGCGCCATGCCGGGCCAGGCGGCATGGCGTGCCAGCGCGGGATGGCAGATGTCGGGCGCACAGCACAGGTCCACCGGGCCCAGCCGCGCATCCAGCGCGTGGCCGAGCGCGCGCTCCAGCAGGCATTCGGCCAACGCTGCCGCGCCCTGCGCACCGAGCGCGGGAATGAGCCGCGTCTTCGCAAAACCGGCCACCGGCGCTTTGGCCATCACGATCACCGGACAGCTTGTCTTCATCGATAGGCCCGCGCGAGTTCATCGGCGGGCACGCCGCGCCAGTGGCACCAGCGCAGCCGCCACATCAGCCAGATCGTGCGCCACAGGCCGCGCGTCTCCCAGCGCCGGCCGGAGATGACGGCGCGTTGATGCACGCAGGCCGGCGCCGCCTGCACACGCAGGCGACGCGAGAGATCGACGTCTTCCATCAACGCCAGATCCGCGAAGCCGCCCAGGCGCTCGAACACCGGGCGCCGCACGAACATCGCCTGGTCGCCGGTGGCGATGCCGGCCCAGCACGAGCGCCAATTCATCAAGGCCGCGATGACAGGGAACATCGGCGAGCGGCCGGCGATGCGCACGTCGAAGCGGCCCCAGAGCGCACCGCCCTGGAGCGCTTGAGCAACCAGCGCATCCGCTTGCGCCGGCAGGTGGGTGTCGGCATGCAGGAACAGCAGCACGTCACCGCCAGCACGGGCCGCACCGGCGTTCATCTGGCGCGCCCGGCCGCGGGTGGCCACGAACGCCAGGTCGCTGCGGCCATGGCACAGGGCCAGGCTGCCGTCGCTGCTGCCGCCGTCGACCACGATCACTTCATGCCCGCGCGCACGCAGCGGTGCCAGCGCGTCGAGCGTGGCCGCAATGATGCCGGCCTCGTTGAGTGCCGGCATGACGATGGACAGGCGCAGGCTCATCGCGGGGCGCCACAACGGCGGCGTGCGCGCAGCATGTCGTGCCTGATCGCGTCAAACCACACCGTGTTGCCCGGCAGCGCCACGCATTTGCTGGGCCGCGCCGGCCACACTGACCCGCCGCCCGCGCCTGGAGCGCAGCGCCATCACGCGGCCATGGCCGGTGCGGTGCCGCCCCGGGCTTCGAGCGCGCCACCACAACTGCTGCCCTGCCCGGCGGTGCAGCCATAGCAATGGTCGGCCACGCGGATGGCGTTGCCCTCGGCGGGCTGGGTGAGCAGGTCGCGCAGGTGCGGCCGTGTCCGACCGCCGAGCCGCGCGGGCAGGCCCAGCATCTGGTTGAAATCGCAGTCGTAGAGCTCCCCCGGCCAGCCCACGCAGATGAGGGAGCGACACATCCCGGTGTTGAAGTTCTGCGGCTGGCAGGCGCTTTTGAGCAACTGCAGGTAGCTCTGAAAACCGCCCTTGGAAACCAGCGTGCTGCCAAAGCGCTGGATCGGCATGTTGGCCAGCACGAAGAGCTGGTTGAAACGAATACCGAAGTGCACACCGAGTTCGCGCTTGTAGTCGGCTTCCAGCGCCGCCTGGGGCGGCGGCAGCGACGCGCCTTGCGGGTTGTAGACCAGGCTCAGGCGCAGGCCCGAGGCCTCATCGCCATAACCCAGCGCGTTGAGCGCCTGCAAGGCCGCGATGCTGCGCCCGAACACGCCGTCGCCGCGCTGGCGGTCAACGTTGGCGGCCGAGTAGCACGGCAGCGACGCGACGATCTCGACCCGCTCTCGCGCCAGGAACTGCGCCAGGTCTTGCTGGCCCGGCTCCGACAGGATGGTCAGGTTGCAACGGTCGATCACGGTCACACCCAGCGCGCGCGCCGAGCCCACCAGGCGTCGGAAGTGCGCATTGAGCTCCGGCGCACCGCCGGTCAGGTCCAGCGTTTTCAGGTCGCGTGCGCGCAGCACCTCCAGCACCAGATCGACGGTCTCGCCGTCCATCTCCTCGGTACGGTTCGGCCCCGCGTTGACGTGGCAGTGCAGACAGCTCTGGTTGCAGCGGTAGCCCAGGTTGACCTGCAGCGTATCGAGCCGCGCACGGCGCAGCGGGGGGAAGTCGGTCTTCGCGAGCAGGGGCAGGGTGGGGTGCATGGGGCAAAGCCTTGGTTGAAGGTGGAGTAGAGCCCCCGGCGTCGCCCAACTCCTCACCAGACTCTCACGCTTCGCTGAAGATTTGAGACAGCGGCCGACGCTACGCGACCTGCGGCAGCGCGAACTCGATGCGCGTACCGCGCAGCAGCTCCGACTGCACCCGCACCACGCTGCCGTGCAGGTCGAGGATGCGCTTGACGATCGCCAGCCCCAGGCCCGAACTGGCGCCCGGGGCGGTGTCTTCGGCGGCGCTGGCATGCCAGTAGCGCTCGAAGATGTGCGGCAGGTGTTCCTGCGCGATACCGCGGCCGGTGTCGGTGACGCTGATCTCCAGTTGCGAACCGTTGGCGTGCAGCGCCAGCGTCACCTCGCCGCCGGTGGCCGTGTAGCGCAGCGCGTTGTCGACCAGGTTCTGCAGCACACGTTCGATCAGCGCAATGTCTGCCGCTACGCCGGCCTTCATGTGGCTGCCCGCCGCCAGGCTCAGCCTCACGCCGCGTTGCTGCGCCGCCAGTTGATAGTTCTGCACCACGTCCTGCAACAGCTCGGCCAGGCAGAACACCTCGACCTTGGGTTCGACGCGGCCGTCATCGAGCTTGGACAGCTCGAACAGGTCGGCAATGCGTTTGCTCAGCAGCTCCACATGCCGCAGCGCGGTTCTGAGGAACTGGGCGCGTGCGTCGGCGTCAAGCTGGTCGGAACGCACCAGCACGGTCTCGACATAACCCTGGATGCTCGACAAGGGCGTTCGCAGGTCATGCGAAATGCTGCTGATCAGCTCGCGGCGCTGATGGTCGCTTTGTTCCAGGCGTTTGAACTGTTGCGCGATCCGGCGCTGCATGGCACCCACCGCGGTGCGCAGCACGCCGATCTCGCCGTCGAAACCGCGTTCGTCGGCACTGTCCGCGTCGTTGCGAAACGCTCCCAGCTCGGTCGTCAACGCGCGCAGCGGCCGGGTCAGCTTGCGCAGCGCCAGCCACAGCACCGCTGCGGCCAACAGGCTGGACAGCACCAGGCCCGCCGCCACCGTGCGCAACGCGTCGGAATTGGCCAGGCTGGCCGCCACGCTCTGCAACATCTGCCCGCTCAGCACAACGTAGAGGTAGCCGCTGCTGCCTACCGGCGCGACCGACACGATGCTTTGTCGGGCCGCCTGGCGAGGGTCGTCGCCCAGCACCGGCAGGCGCAGCGCCTCAGGCGGTGCCGCCATGAGCTGGCGGACCGGCGCCAGGTTCACCCGCTTGCCCACCGGGTCGGCACCCTGCAGGCCCTCCAGCGCGTGCGCCAGAACACGCCCCTCGCCGTCGAGCAAATAGACCTCGACCGAAGGGTTGATCATCATCACATGCTGCGCCAGCTCCTTCATGCGGGCACGGTCGGGCTGGCCTTGCGGGCTGATGAGCCCAGGGCTCTGGTGCTCGACGACGTAGCGGGCCAGCCCCAGGTTCATGCGCTGCGTGGTTTCGAGCGCGGTTTGGGCGTTGTAGTACTGAACGACGGCGAGCATGGCACCGCAGTGCAGGGCCAGCAGCAAGGTCGCCACGATGGCGGCACGCACATGTAGCTGGCGCCACAGGGGCCGGCGAGCGGATGTCACGTTGCCACCTCGAACCGGTAGCCCACCCCCCACACGGTGTGGATGTAGCCCGACTCGGCGCGGTCGTCGCCCAACTTGCTGCGCAGCCGGTTGATGTGGCTGTTGACGGTGTGGTCGTAGCCGTCGTGGCCATAGCCCCAGACATCGGCGAGCAGTTCGGTGCGGGTGAAGACCCGCCCCGGGTGCTGGACGAAGTGCCACAGCAGATCAAACTCGCGCGGCGTGAGCACCAGTTCCACGCCGGCCAGCCAGGCGCGCCGTTGCGAGCGGTCCACGCGCAGCGCGCCCTGCGTGATCTCCGCCTGCCGGCTTGCCGCTGCGTCGGCCGATCGAGCCGCCGTCATCGCCGAGCGGCGCAGCAGCGCCTTCACCCGGGCCTGCAGTTCCAGCACGCTGAAGGGCTTGGTCAGGTAGTCGTCAGCCCCCAGCTCAAGGCCGAGCACGCGGTCGAGTTCGCTGCCGCGTGCGGTGAGCATCAGGATGGGCACATGCGACATCTGCGCGCGCACCTCGCGGCACAGGTCCAGGCCGTTCAGGCCCGGCAGGCGGAGGTCCAGCACGATCACATCCCATTCGCCCGCCAGCGCAAGTGCCAGGCCGCCCGGCCCGTCGTGCGCCAGCGTCACCTGGGCCGGCAGCTCGGACAGATGCAGCGCGACCAGCTCGGCGATATCGCGTTCGTCCTCGACAACGAGGATTTTTCGCGGGGTGTGCTCAGCGGTCATGGCGTATCGATTTGCAGTCCGTTGGCGGATTCATTGGCGGCGTCATATGCCGTCACGCTGTCAATCATGCCCATTCTGAGCCCGGCCACGCCGGGCCAGCGCTGGTTCGAGCCCGGCGAGGTCGCCCGCCCAGCCCCCGCGCCAGGGCAAGCGGCTGGCTTTGTCGATGGAACAGCTTGGCGCAACTCCGTCGCGCTGCATCGTTGCATCGGCGCGCCCCGCGATCCTCACGAAACCATCACGGATTCCTCAGTGATTGCGCAAGATCACCCGCGGGCAAGTTTTTACACAAGCGTGAGCTTTGCGTGATGAGTTGCGCGGCGCAAACAGATTTACTCCGGGTTCTCTGAAGCCGCCTCGCAACCACACTGTCACCCCGCACTGCGACCCCGCACTGTCACTCCCCCGGATCGAATCGATGCAAGCTATTCCCAGCGTCACGGCCATCGTCCCGGCCCGCAATGAGGCGCCCTGCATCGCTGCCGTGGTGCAGGGCTTGCTGGCGCTGCGCACGGCCGGCGGAGAACCACTGCTGTTGGAGGTGCTCGTGGCCGACAACGGCTCGACCGACGGCACCGCGCAGATTGCTGGCCAGGCCGGCGCGCGTGTCGTCGATGTGCCCGAGCCCGGCTACGGCAGGGCCTGCTGGGAGGGCGTGCGCGCCAGCCAGGGCGAGGTGCTGCTCTTCGTCGACGGCGACGGCGCGGCCGACCCGCTGGACGCCCACACCTTGCTGGCCGAATTGGCGCACGGTGCCGATCTGGTGATCGGCGTACGACATAGCCCCGACCCCGGGGCCATGACCGCCACACAGCGCTTTGGCAACGGCCTGGCTTGCGCACTGATGCGGCTGCTCTGGCGCATGCCGGTCGCCGACCTCGGCCCCCACCGGGCGATCCGCCGCGCCGCTTTCGATGCGCTGGACATGCGCGACCGTGGCTTTGGCTGGACCGTCGAGATGCAGGTGCGTGCCCAGGCACTGGGCCTGCGCGTGGCGCAATGCCCCGTGCGTTGGCACGCCCGCACCGGCGGTGTGTCGAAGATCAGCGGCACGCTGCGTGGGGTGGTGGGCGCCGGCCTCGGCATCCTCGGCATGATCGCCCGCCTGTGGTGGCGCGAACGCCACCGCCCTCCCAACACTGGCGCACCGCTTCACCCCTCGCGTGTCCAGGCCAGGCCATTTCCCGGCCCGACCCGGCGCTGATTTGTCCCACCCCCACTGAAGGAGATCTCCATGATTCGAAGAACGTTTGTCCGCACCCTGCGTGCAGCCGCCGCAGCCAGCGTCGCGCTCGCCGCAGGCCTGGCGCTGGCCTCCGGATCGGATGGCGGCGGCAGCGCCGAGGCCGGCGACGCCGCGGCCTACAACGCCGGCAAGGGCGTGTACGCCGCCAAGCTGGCCTGCACCGGTTGCCCGATGGCCGGCAAGAGCCTGGACTCGCCCATGGCGCGTGAACTGCTTGCCAACAAACGCGGCGCAGCCATGACAGCGCAGGAGTCCGCTGCGCTGGACGTCTATCTGAAGCGCCGCTTCAAGCTGTGAACCGACCCAGCCCGAGCAACCACAACAGGAACAAGACCACCATGAAGATTCGAACCCTGCTGGCCACGGCCATGCTGAGCCTGCCGTTGGCGGCCCTGGCCGAAGGCGACTCGCCCTGGCTGCCGATCCCCGGCCAGTTCTCGCTGAGTGTGAACCACACCGCGCAGAGCGGCGACAACGCCTGGATCGGCAGCACCAAGCTGCCCCTGTCGGCCATCACCGGCGGCGGTGCGTCGAAGTACCAACGTTCGGCCACCCAGTTGCGCCTGGGCTATGGCCTGGCCGATGCGGTC
>JANLZT010000393.1:0-7106 GCA_031366465.1 Betaproteobacteria bacterium
TGCAGGGGCTGTTGCAGGCGGCGCCGGTGCGGATGTCGAAGCTGCCGTTGTGCCAGCTGCATTCCACTTGGTGGCCGCTGATGCAGCCGTCCTCAGACAAGGATGCCGCGCCATGGGTGCAGGTGTCGTCGGTGGCAAAGAACTCGCCATCCACCTGGTAGAGCGCCAGCTTGTGGCCGCCGGGCAGCACGGCGGCCAGGATCGCGCCTTCCCAGACGTCCTTGGCAGCGCAGAGGCGGATCAGCGTCATGCCGCTTCAATCACCCCGACCGCGCCGAACTGGGCGTCCGGCACCGCGCCCCAGGTGTCCACCGACTCGGGCACCGGCGCTAACTGGCGTGCTGCGCGGGCGCCGGCCTCCGGGAACTCTTCCATGCCGAAGCTGTATTCCACCGTCATGCCGTCGGGGTCGTAGAAGTAGAGGAACACGCTGCCCGACGGTGGGTGGCGGCCCAGGCCAAAGGCGATCTTGACGCCGGCTTTGGTCATGCGGTGCCAGGCGCGGCCGATGTCGTCGATGTCGCTGACCATGAAGTTGACATGGTGCAGGCGGTTGGTCGGGCTGGCGCCGATGGCCAGGCTGTGGTGAAAGGGGTTGGGAAAGCAGCGCATGAAGGCGAACCGGTCGTCGATCTGGTCGGACACCACAAAGCCGAAGTCGCTGGTCAGCGCCTGGTAGCAGCCGGCAAAGTCGGCGGTGCCTATCACCACATGGCCCAACCTGGCGATCTTGGCCACCGTGGGGGTGTAGTCCTGGGCCAGCGGCGTGGTGCTGCCGTAGTACTCCAGCTCCAATTGGCAATGCGGCTGGCGCACCCGAAAGCTCTTGCCCTGCTGCAGTTGCGCTGCCTGCTCGGCGGGCAGCCAGTGCGGCTGCAGCCCCAGCGCATTGAAGTGGGCAAACGCGCGCTCGGCCTGCTCGGGGCTTTCCAGCTCAAAGCCCACCCGCTTGAGGCCGGGCGCCGTGCCGGCATACAGCACGATGTTGTGGTGGTCGCGGCTGCAGCGCAGGTAGGCGGTGTCCGCCGCCTGCTCGACCAAGTCCAGGCCCAGCAGGTCGCGGTAAAAAACCACCGAGCGGCCCAGGTCGGTGACGCTGAGCGCGGCATAGCCCAGCTTGCGGTAGCGGAAAGGGGATGCGGATGGCGATGTCATGGCGTCGGCGCTCACAGAATGATGCTGATGCGGCCATGCGGGCGCAGCCCGTCCAGGTCCAGCTCACAGCGTTTTTGGTGGATGCGCCAGAGGCCGTCCACCCGGCGCAGCCGGTAAAGCAGGCGGCCCATATAGGTGTCGGTCACCGCATGCTTGGTGCGAAAGGTGACGAAGGCGGCGCTCACCGCGGTCTCGTCGCCCTGGCAATTGCCCACCGGCACATTGCCCACCGGCACATTGCCCACCCGCACATTGCTCACCAGGTGCCGGGTGCGCGAGCGCGGCTGCTCGGAGTGCGCTGATTTCTTCATCAGCCGCACCACCCGCTCATGCATGCGCTGGTGGTCGTCGGCGATGTAGAACAGGCTCTTGGCCGGGTCGGCGCCGGGCGGCAGGTCGGTGCTGGGCACCAGGTAGCTGGCATCGGCGGTGTACAGCGCCAGCCACTCCTGCAGCCGCCATTGGTCCAGCAGATCGGCCTCTTCGAACAGCAGGTCTTCGGCCTGGGAGCGGGTCAGGGTCAGGGCAAGGGTCGGGGTCAGGTTGTCGCTCATGGTCAGGCCCCCACCAGTTGGTTCCAACGGGTCCAGAAGGTGCGCATTTGAAGCTCGTCGTCATAGGACGGCTCGGCCTTGCCCATGCCCTTGGACAAGTCGCTCCAGCCGGCGGAGCCGACATTGGCAAAGCCGGCCTGGCAAGATTCCAGCGCCTCGACATCGTCGGGCGTGGCAAAGCCGCCCGGGCCGAGAAACTCCAGAAAGTTGTAGAGCCGGTATTTGCGCGCCCAGTCTGACTCTTGCCGGGGTGCCAATGCCCAGCCATTGACGATCATCTGGCCGGGCGCCGTCGGGTAGAAGGTGCGGACGGTGATGGCCATGATGTCGTTGATCACCAGGTTGGGGAAGATCAGCAGGTTGCGGTTGCGGGTGGCGATGCGGCGGGCCTTGTCCTCCCCCAGGCGGGCTTGCAGCCGGGCGTAGATCTCGGCCATCTCGGCCTTGCCCTGCTCGCCGAACATCGGCACCCATTGGGCAATCGGCCGGCCCCAGGGCGCCTGGTATTCCAGCACCGCATGGCCATTGCCCAGATCGAAGCTGCGGCCACCCAGCGCCAGCGGCACCAGGCCGCCGCTGACGTTTTTGAGGTAGTCAAGGTAGCTGGCATGGGTGGTGGCGGCGTGGTAGCCGTCCACGCTGTTCTCGGCCAGCAGCTTCCAGTTGGCGCGGATGGCGTATTCCTGCGCGCCCTCGACGATGGCCATGCCGGATTCGGAATGGCTGGCGATCAGGTCCAGGATGTCTTTGGCGCCGGCCAGGTAGTCGGGCAGCGGCACGATGTCGGGCTTGAAGCTGATGAAGCAAAAACCGGCGTGGCTGGCAAAGCGCGGCACCGCCACCATATTGGCCAGGCCGCTCTCGCGGTGTGCAGCGCTGTAGTTCTCCTCGCCGGGCTGGCCCTTCAACTTGCCGTCGCAGCCAAACACCCAGCCATGGTAGAAGCACTGGAACACTTTGGCATTGCCCTTGGCCTCGCGGCAGACCGTGGCACCGCGGTGCGGGCAGGTGTTGAACAGCGCATGCAGGCTGCCCTGGGCATCGCGGGTGAACAGGATGTTGCGCCGCGCCACCGTGCGGCTGATGAAGTCGCCCGGCTTGGCCAGCTCAGACTCGTGCCCCAGGTAGAGCCAGCATTGGTCGAACACGGCCTCGAACTCGCGCTCCATCACGCTGGTATCGACGAACGCTCGGCGGTTGACCTGGAACACGCCCTGCGCCGCATCAACCCGCAGCAGCGAGGTAAGGGGGCCGCGCACCACCGACTGGCTGGGCATTGACATTGGCGATGGGCTCATGGGGGCTCCCGAAGTGGCGGCGATTCTTGCCGACAACAAACAGACCGAACGGTCTGCAAGCGGCGCTATTCTTGGATCACACGCCGGTGAACGGAACCCGGGAAAACCTGTGGGTGCGGGCTGCGGCCAATGCCTAAGATACCGACCATTCGGCCGGTTTGTGGCCGCTGCCATCCGCTGCCATCGGCCGCGCAGAAGATCCTCGACATGCCCACCCCGTCCCCAACGCCCGCCCAGCCGCTTGCTGGCAACCGCCGCTTTGCCGGCCAGGTGGTGGTGGTCACCGGCGCGGCGCGCGGCATCGGGCTGGGCCTGGCCGAGGCCTTTGCCGCCGAGGGCGCCACGCTGGTGCTGGCCGATCTGGATGCCGATGCGGTGGCCGCTGCCGCCGCCGCGCTGGCACAGCGCTGCGGGGTGGCTTGCCTCGGCGTGGCGGGGGATTTGTCCACTGAGGCCGGCGCCCAGGCCCTGGCAGAGCGTGCGCAAGCCGCGTTTGGCACCGTCAGCGTGCTGGTCAACAACGCCGGAGGCGGCGTGATCCTGCCGTTTCTCAGCCACACCGCCCAGACCCTGCGCGCCACCGTGGACCGCAACCTCTGGACCGTGCTGTGGTGCACCCGCGCCCTGCTGCCAGGCATGCTGGCGCAGCGCTACGGCCGCATCGTCAACATCGGCGCTGATTCGGTGCGCAATGGCCTGCCTGACCACGCCGCCTACAACGCTGCCAAGGGCGGCGTGCACGGCCTGACCACCGGTCTGGCGCGCGAATTTGCCACCGCCGGCATCACCGTCAACACCGTGGCACCCTGCGCGGTCAACAGCGAGGCGCTGGCCGCCTTTGTGCGCGACCAGCCGGTCAGGGCCGCGTGCTTTCTCGACGTCATCCCGATGGGCCGCGCCGCCGAGGTGGCCGAGGTGGCGTCGATGGTGCTGTATGTGGCCTCGCGCGAGGCCGCTTTTGTCACCGGCCAGGTGATCAGCGTCAACGGCGGGAGCACCATGCTGTGACCGGCACCCCGCTCACCGCCCGCCGCACCCAGGCCGAGCGCACCGGCGGCACCCAGCGCCGCATCCTCGATGCCGCCGTCGGCCTGCTGGGCGAGCGCGGCTACGCCGGGCTGCGCACCGCCGATGTGGCCAGCGCTGCGGGTGTCAGCAAAGGCGCGTTGACCCACCACTTCCCCAGCAAGGACGCGTTGGTGGTGGCGGTGGTGGCGCATGTCTTCCAGCGGGCCGGCGAGCTGGCCCAGACCCGGGCCCGCCGCACCATGACGGTGGACGCCGCGATCAAGGCCCTGACCGCCGACAGCCAGGAGTTTTTCTTTTCCGAGCTGTTCCTGATCGCGCTCGACCTGGCCATCCAGGGCCGGCTGCAGGCCAGCCCCGACGACGCACTGGCGCAGTTGTCGGCCGCTACCCGTTTGCCGGTGGAGGCCCATTGGCGCCAGGCCCTGGTGGATGCCGGCGTGCCCGAGCGGGTGGCTGACGACCTGCTGTGGCTGACGCTGAGCATCGTGCGCGGCCTGGCGGTGCGCCGGCTGTGGCAACACGACGCACCCCGCTTCAATCGATTGTTCAGGCTGTGGCGCCAGATGGTGGCCGCTTATCTGGCCAGCTTGGCGGCAGAACCCGTGGCTGCGCGCCGCCGGCCGGCCGTCCGCAGCCAGGTCAATTGAGAGGGCACATGAGCCCGCCGGGCCGCCCCAAGGGCGAATTCCGCAGTGCGCAGCACGAAGGTACTCCAATGACCGACGAACTGATCGACGTGCACACCCATGTGGTGCCCGAGAACTTTCCGGCCTATGCCGGCCGGCACACCGCCGTGCCCTGGCCGGCCATGGTGCCGGCCCAGGCCTGCCACCGGCATGTGATGGTCTCGGGCAAGGTCTACCGCACGGTGTCGCACCAGTGCTGGGATTGCCAGGTGCGGCTGGCCGACATGGACCAGCGTGGCGTGGCCCGCCAGGTGCTGTCGCCGATGCCCGAGCTGCTGTCTTACTGGCTGGCGCCCGAGGACGGCCTGGGCCTGTGCCGCTATTTGAACGACCTGATCGCCGGCATGGTGGCCCAAGTGCCGGCCCGCCTGGTGGGGCTGGGCGCGGTGCCGCTGCAGGACCTGGACCTGGCGATTGCCGAGCTGGACGCGGTGCTGCACCAGCGTGGCCTGGCCGGGGTGGAGATTGCCGGCCATGTCAATGGCGTGCCCATAGGCGATGCGCGTTTCCGGCCTTTCTTCGAAGCCGCCGAGGCCTGGGGCGCGGCGATTTTTGTGCATGCGCTGCGGCCGGCCGGGATGCGCCGCCTGGTCGGCCCGCCGGCCCTGGAGCAGGTGCTGGCCTTCCCCGGCGAGGTGGGCCTGGCAGCAGCATCATTGCTGACCGGCGGCACGCTGGCGGCCTGCCCGGGCCTGCGCATCGCCTTCAGCCATGGCGGTGGCAGCTTGCCCACTTTGCTGCCGCGCCTGCGCCACGCCTGGCGTGTCTTGCCGGCTGTGCGCGATGTGCTGGGCATGGACCCGCTGCTGGCCGCTCGCCAGATGTATTTCGACGACCTGGTCTACGACGCCGACGCCCTGCGCCGGCTGGTCGAGCTGTTCGGCATCCACCAGTTGATGGCCGGCAGCGACTACCCGTTTGCAATCATGGACCCCGACCCGGCCGGCAGCATCGCCGCGCTGGGCCTGGACGGGGCGTCGCTGGCGGCGCTGCGCGGTGGCAATGCCCGGCGCTGGCTGGGCCTGGCGACCCTGTGAACCCGCCTGCAGCCTCAGCGCTTCAAGTTCACCAGCGCCATCGCGATCCAGGGCTGCCAGATCACCACCGCCAGGCAGCCGATCAGGATGAAGACGTAGGGCACGGCGGCCCGTACCAGCAGGCCAAAGGGCTGCTTGAAGGCCGACATCGCCACGATCAGGTTCAGGCCCACCGGCGGGGTGAGGAAGCCGATCTCCAGGTTCAGGATCATGATGATGCCGAAGGCCACCTTGTTGATGCCGTAGGCCTCGGCCACCGGCGCCAACAGCGGCGCCAGGATCAGGATGGCCTCGTTGGTGGTCATCAAACAGCCCACCACCAGCAGCAGCGCATTGACCAGCAGCATGAACATCAACGGGCTGCTGATATAGCCCTGCATGAACTCCACCATCATCGTCGGCACCCGGTGCTCGATCAGCACGATGTTCAGGCTGAGCGCCACCGCCAGCACCGGGAACAGTGAGCCGCCCAGCTTGGACTGCTCCAGCACCACGTCATAGAAATCGCGCAGTTTCAGCTCGCGGTGCACAAACATCTCGATGAAGGCGGCGTAGACCAGGGCCACGGCTGCCGCCTCGGTGGCGGTGAAGTAGCCGCTGTAAATGCCGCCCAGCAGGATCACCGGCATCACCATCGCCCAGATGCCCTCGCGCAGCGCGATCTTGAGTTCGCTGATCTCGAACTGCTGGGTGGGCATCTTGCGGCAGACGATCATGGCGTAGATCGACATCACGATCAGGATCAGGATGCCCGGGCCCACGCCGGCCAGGAACAGGTCGGTGATCGAGGCCTCGGTGACCAGGCCGTAGACGATCATCGGGATCGACGGCGGGATCACGATGCCCAGGGTGCCGGCCGACATCGCGGTGCCCAGCGCAAATTTGTTGTCGTAGCCGGCGGCCTTCATCGCCGGCACCATCACCGTGCCGATGGCCAGCATGGTGACGATGGACGATCCCGAGATCGCCGCAAACACACCGCAGCTGAGGATGGTGGCCACCGCCAGGCCGCCGGGCAGCGTGCGGGTGACCGACGCGACGATGCGGATCAGGCGCCTGGCGGTGCTGCCCCGGGTCATCACATTGCCGCACAGGATGAACAGCGGGATCGACAGGATCAGCTCCTTGTCGAGCGCCACCCACATGTCCTCCAGGATGTAGTCCAGCTGGCCCTTGCCCCAGGCAATCTGCACAAAGGCGGCCGCCGCCAGCAGCACCACCACCAGCGGTTGGCGCAACAAGAACAGCAGCAGCACCAGCGCCAGCAGCGACAGCGCGGTCATTCCTGGAACTCCGGTGCCAGCGGCCGCAGCGCCGGCCAGGCGGCAAACACGAAGTAGCGCAGGC
>JANLZT010000395.1:0-4605 GCA_031366465.1 Betaproteobacteria bacterium
AAGGGCATGAGCGAGGTGGCGCGCAATGCCCGCCAGGTCAGCCGCGAGCTGGACGCGCTGGCGTCCTTCACCAGCGCCGACGGCACGCTCGACAACACCCAAGGCATCGCGCTGGCCAAGACCGGCCACAAGGATGCCGGCGGCAAGCTGTTCTTTCAGACCATGCTGATGGATGTGCAGTTGCCGGCCGGGCTGCCGCAGGGCAAGGCCGACAACCAGATCCTGGGGGTGGTCAAGAGCCTGCGTGAATCGCCTTCCGGCGCTGGCGCCGGGCGCGAGGTGGTGCTGGTGTCCAAGGACATCAATATGCGGGTCAAGGCGCGGGCGCTGGGCCTGGCCGCCGAGGACTATTTCAACGACAAGGTGCTGGAAGACGGCGACCTGCTCTACACCGGCGTGCTGGCCCTGCCCCATGATTTTTGGGAGCAGCACGGCAAGACCATGGAGAGCTGGCAGCAGGGGGGCAACACCTTCTACCGCATCGCCGGGCCGATGGTGCCGGCCTTGCTGGTCAACCAGTTTGTCTACCTTGAGCAGCCGGGTGCTGCCGCGCTCTATGCCCGGGTGACCGAGATCACCGGCAAGACCGCCGTGCTCAAGACCCTGAAGGATTTTGCCCACGCCAAGAACGCGGTCTGGGGTGTGACGGCGCGCAACCGCGAGCAGAACTTTGCGCTGAACCTGCTGACCGACCCCGAATGCGATTTCGTCAGCCTGACCGGCACCGCCGGCACCGGCAAGACCCTGATGACGCTGGCCGCCGGCCTGGCGCAGGTGCTGGACGACCGCCGCTACACCGAGATCATCGTCACCCGGGTGACGGTGCCGGTGGGCGAGGACATCGGCTTTCTGCCCGGCACCGAAGAAGAAAAAATGGGCCCCTGGATGGGCGCCCTGGACGACAACCTGGAGGTGCTGGCCAAGGGCGATGGCTCAGCCGGTGAATGGGGCCGCGCCGCGACGCAAGACCTGGTGCGCAGCAAGATCAAGATCAAGAGCCTGAACTTCATGCGCGGCCGCACCTTCTTGAACAAGTTCGTGCTGATCGACGAGGCCCAGAACCTGACGCCCAAGCAGATGAAGACCCTGATCACCCGCGCCGGGCCAGGCACCAAGATCGTCTGCCTGGGCAACCTGGCGCAGATCGACACGCCCTACCTCACCGAGGGCTCATCGGGCCTGACCTATGCGGTGGACCGCTTCAAGGGCTGGCCGCACTCGGGCCATGTGATGCTGGCGCGCGGCGAGCGCTCGCGGCTGGCCGACTTTGCGTCTGAGGTGCTGTAGGCCGACTGAGTCGCTGCGCTGCTGCCATCACCGGCAGAACCGCCACATTTGCCGCCGCGCCCTGGCCGGGCCCAGTCATCGCACCCGGGCCAACCCGGGGTGGGCGGCAGGGGCCGGGTGATATCCTTGGCGGTTGATGCCAGCCCGCCCTCATCACCAGCCAAACTCGCTGCCCAGCCCGCAAACGCGGTGGCAGCCAGGCCCTCGGCCCAGCCTGACAGCGCCGCTGGCTGCGGCCCGTCGATCAAGCGCCGGCATCCGGGCGCTGCACTGGGCCTTGCTGGCCACGCTGCTGTACAGCGGCGCGGCCCACGCCGCCCCCGATGCTGGCACTGGCCTTGGCACTGGCACTGGCACCGACGTCGGCGCCATCTCCAAGGCCGCCAACCATGATCCGATCATTGACCTGCTGGGTGAACGCGGCCTGTTGCGGCCTCTGGGTGCATCGTCGCTGGTCAATTCACCCTTGATGAGCTCGGTGCGCAAGACGGTGCGCGACACCGCGTCTGACCTGGTGATGCAGGCCATGAACTTCCTCGGCGTGCCCTACAAGCGCGGCGGCAACACCGAAGCCAGCGGCTTCGACTGCAGTGGCTTTACCCGCCACATCTTCGAGAACAGCGTCGGCCTGGTGCTGCCACGCCGGGCCGACGAGCAAGCCACCACCGCCGGCCTGCTCAGCATCAACCGCGGCGAGTTGAAGCCCGGTGATCTGGTGTTTTTCAACACCATGAAGCGCACTTTCTCGCATGTCGGCATCTATGTCGGCGACGACAAGTTCATCCACTCGCCGCGCGCTGGCGGTGAGGTGCGCATCGAGGACATGCGCGAGTCCTACTGGTCACGCCGCTTCACCGGCGCGCGCCGGGCTGACTTGGCTGCGGCCACGCCGCAACTGCCCACCACGCGCTGATCCTGCCGGACAGGCGGCCATCGCCCATCACGGAGCTGGCTGCGCTGGCCCGGCCAGCACGTCACAATCACAGCCCATGGGCCAAACCGTCATCCCGCTGGCCGACCTGCGCTACGCCGCAGCCGTGCCGGCCATCCCCGCAAACCCCATCCCCGCCACCGGCCTGCTGGCCGACGGCCTGGGCCGGCCGCTGCACGACCTGCGCATCTCGGTCACCGACCGCTGCAACTTCCGCTGCAGCTACTGCATGCCCAAGGAGGTGTTCGACCGCGACTACGTGTTCCTGCCGCAGACCAGCCTGCTCAGTTTTGAGGAAATCACCCGCCTGGCGCGGCTCTTCGTGGCCCACGGCGTGCAGAAGATTCGGCTGACTGGTGGTGAGCCGCTGCTGCGCAAGGGCCTGGAGAACCTGATCGCGATGCTGGCCGAGTTGCGCACGCCCGAGGGAAGACCGCTGGACATCACGCTCACCACCAATGGGTCGGTGCTGGCGCGCAAGGCCAAGGCCTTGAAAGCCGCCGGCCTGCAGCGTGTCACCGTCAGCCTGGACGGTCTGGACGACGCCACCTTCCGGCGCATGAACGATGTCGACTTTCCGGTGGCCGATGTGCTGGCCGGCATTGCCGCCGCGCATGCCGCCGGGCTGGGGCCGATCAAGGTCAATATGGTGGTCAAGCGCGGCACCAATGAGGCCGAGATCCTGCCGATGGCGCGCTACTTCCGCGACCAGTTTGATGGCCGCATCGTGCTGCGCTTCATCGAGTACATGGATGTCGGTGCCAGCAACGGCTGGCGCATGGACGAGGTGCTGGCGTCGGCCGACTTGCTGAGAATCCTGCAGGCCGAGTGGCCGCTGCACCCGCTCGACCCGACAGTGGCCGGCGAGACCGCCGAGCGCTGGGCCTATGCCGACGGCTGCGGCGAGATCGGCCTGATCTCCAGCGTCACCCAGGCCTTCTGCCAGGATTGCAACCGGGCCCGGCTGTCCACCGAGGGCAAGCTGTTTTTGTGCCTGTTTGCCAGCCGTGGCCATGACCTGCGCGCCCTGCTGCGCGGAGGCGCATCGGACGCCGACATCACCAGTGCGCTGGCAGCCGTCTGGGCCGGCCGCGATGACCGCTATTCTGAGTTGCGCGCGGCCCAGCCCGCCGATGCCGGCAGCGGCGAGCGCCGGGTGGAAATGCACTACATCGGCGGGTGATCGGGATGCCCGCTGACACCCCCAGCCTGGACCAGATCGCCTCCTGCATCAGCGGCTACGACCCCAACGCACTGCCGGTGGCGCAAGCCCAGGATTTCATTGCCAGGCTGGTGCCCCGGGTGCAGGCGGTGGAAAGCCTGGCGCTGCGCAGCGCGCTAGGGCGGGTGCTGGCCCGCGATGTGGTCTCGGCCAGCGATGTGCCGGCCCATGACAACTCGGCGATGGACGGTTTTGCGCTGCGCTCGGCCGAGTTGCTGCCCGGCAGCGACAGCCTGATCAGCGTGGCCGGCACGGCCTTTGCCGGTGCCCAATACAGCGGCCCGGTGCTGCCCGGCCAGGGCGTGCGCATCATGACCGGCGCGGTGATGCCGGCCGGCCTGGACACCGTGGTGCCGCAAGAATTCACCCGCAACGAGCCCGATGGCCGCATCCGCATCCCGGCCGGTGCGGTGCAAGCCGGCGACAACCGGCGCCTGCGCGGCGAAGACCTGGCCCGGGGCGAGTCGGCGCTGCAGGCCGGCCGCATCCTCACCCCGGCCGATCTGGGCTTGCTGGCATCGCTGGGCCAGGCCGAGGTGCCGGTGCTGCGCCGGCTGCGGGTGGCGTTTTTCTCCACCGGCGATGAGCTGCGTTCGATCGGCCAGCCACTTGACGAAGGCTGCGTCTTCGACAGCAACCGCTACACGATCTGGGGCATGTTGACGCGCCTGGGGGTCGATCTGATCGACCTGGGCGTGGTGCGTGACGACCCCGACGCGCTGCGAGCCGCCTTCACCCAGGCCGCGCTGTGTGCCGACGCGGTGATCACCTCGGGCGGCGTCAGCGTCGGTGAGGCCGACCACACCAAGGCCGTGATGCGCGAGCTGGGCGAGGTGCTGTTCTGGAAGATCGCGATGCGGCCGGGGCGGCCGATGGCGATTGGACGCATCGGCGTCCGGCCGGATGCCGAGGGACGCAACGGCATGCCCAAGCACCAGGCCATCCTGTTCGGCCTGCCCGGCAATCCGGTGGCAGTGATGGTCACCTTCTACGCCTTCGTGCGCCAGGCCCTGCTGGCAATGAGCGGCGCCACGCCGCAGCCGATGCCGCTGCTGCAGGCGGTGAGCGAGGCCGCCCTGCGCAAGAAGCCCGGCCGCACCGAGTACCAGCGTGGCATCGTCAGCCAGCGTGCCGATGGCCGCTGGCAGGTGCGCATCACCGGGGC
>JANLZT010000405.1:0-7748 GCA_031366465.1 Betaproteobacteria bacterium
GCAACTGTGGCCGCCGCTGTGCAAGCTGGTCACCAGCGCCGGCATGGCCCAGGTGGCGCCCCATGCCACGGTGCTGCCCGAGGCGCGCGAGATGATGGCCCAGGTGGCCCGGGTGCGGCCCCTGCCTGGCGCCAACTTCACCACGCCCTTCGATGCCAAAGCGGCGGCCCAGCCGCTGGGCCCCGAGCCGCTGCTGCCCAGCACGGTGGACCTGGGCCCGGGCGCCGACGGCAAGGGCCTGCGCATCACCGCGCGCGAGCCCAACGGCCGCCACATGACGCTGGCCTTGTCCAATGACCTGGCCACCGCACTGATGCGGCTGCTGGAGCAGGCGCTGGCCGAGGCCGATTGGGGGCTGGGGCCGCTGCCCGCCTTGGCATCGGCCAGCCCGGCTGAGCCGCCCGGACAGGCCACCCCGGCGCCGCCAACGCTGCTGAACTGAGGGCCAGCCGCGCGCAGGCCGCGCCTACTTCGACCCTGCTTCGCCCCTACTTTGCCGCCTGGGCAGCCCAGCGCTGGCCCTGCTGCAGCAGGTGCTGGCGCACCGCCGGTGCGCTGGTCAGGCCGATGGCGCGCTGCAGCGCCACCGCTGCGGTGTCGAACTGCTGGCCCAGCGCCGACACATGGGCCAGCGCCACCCAGTAGGGCTGGTAGCTGTCGCGACGCGGGTGGGCCAGGGCGGCCAGCTTGGCCGTAGCGCGGGGCAGATCACCGGCCTGGGCGCAGGCCACGGCTTGCGCCACCTCGGCGCCCAGGCTGGGCGCGCAGGCGGTGAGCCGCCCATAGAGCGCAACGATGCCGGCCCAGGGCGTGCGGCCGGTGTGCAGGCGCTCGTTGTGGGCCGACTGGATAGCCGCCTCTAGCTGGAAAGGCCCCGGCGCCGCCCAGCGCGCGCTGTGGCGCAGCAACTGGTCGGCCTGCGCGATCACCGGCCGCAGCCACAGCGCCGTATCTTGCTCGCCGAGTGGGATGAAACGGCCGTCCGCGCTGCGCCGTGCCGGGCCGCGGGCATCGCAGTGCAGGATCAGCGCCAGCAAGCCTTCTGCCTCGGCGCGGCCCGGGCCGGCCGGCAGCAGGCTGCAGACCAGATCGGCCAGGAACAGCGCCTCGGCGCGCAGCCCCCCGCCAGGTGCATCGCCGGCCTCGGCTTCGCCAGCGGCGTCGCTCTCCCAGGCCTGCCAGCCCAGGCCGTAGGCGGCGTAGATGGCCTCCAGCACCGCCTGCAGGCGCTCAGGCCATTCGTCAGCGCCGGGCTCTTCGAATCGCAGGCCGGCATCGCGGATCTTTTGCTTGGCGCGCACCAGCCGCTGGGCCATCGCGGCCGGTGAGGTGAGCATGGCCGACGCGATCTGCTGGGCGTCCAACCCCAGCACCACCTGCAGCATCAGCGCCGGCCGCAGCGCCGCATCGATCGCCGGGTGGGCACACACGAACAGCAGTTTCAAGCGGCTGTCGGGCAGCGCCGGGGCGCTGTCGACCTGGGGCTCATCGGCCAGCAAGGCCTGCACTTCGGGGCTGTCGTGCAGGCGCTGGCGGCGCGCGGCCATCAACAGCTCGCGCCGCGCCACCGCCAGCAGCCAGGCGTCGGGGGCGGCCGGCACGCCCTCGGCAGGCCAATGGCGCAGGGCTTTCTCGAGCGCGCTGGCCAGCGCATCCTCGGCCGCCGCCACATCGCGCCACTGCCAGGCCAGCCAGGACAGCAGCCGGCCGTAGCTTTGACGGGCGGCGGCCTCGGCGGCCGCAGTGGCCGCCACGACAGGCGGCTCGCTCACATCGCCAGCACCGGCCGCACCTCGACCGTGCCGGTGGACGCGGTGGGGCTGCGCGCGGCCCAGGCCAGGGCATCGTCCAGGCTGGCGACCTCGATCACAAAGTAGCCGCCCAGCTGCTCTTTGCTGTCGGCAAACGGGCCGTCCTGCACCTGGCGCTGGCCGTCGCGCATGCGCACCGTGGTGGCGGTCTGGCGGCCCTGCAGGCCGTGGCCGGCCTCGATCACCCCGGCCTGGCCCATCGCGCCGGCATAGGCGCCCCAGGCGGCCATCGAGCCGGCCTGGGTCTCGGGGTTGTAGGCCTGGTTGTTGGCGGTGTCGAAAAACATCAGCATGTATTTCATGGTGGGCTCCGGGGGTCACGGTTGTCACGGGTGTCAAACACACGCAATGCGGGTGACGGTGGTTGAGGCCGGCCGATTGCCTGCCTCTGCAAGGGTGATGCCTGGCGGGCTGCCGGATCGACAGGCGACGAAAAATAGTATCTTCATCATGCCGGCTGGCCCGGGCAACAGGCCTGGGGAATGCGCGGAATGGCTGGCCAGGAATATCAGCCGCGCCTGCGATAACCATGAAAAAGGAAACTGACAATTTTGAATTTCATGAACAATGATTTAGCATGACCCCATGCTTCACCGCCCTGCCCTTCAGACCGAACTGGCCCTTGCCCTGGGCCGCTCGCGGGCCGTGGTGCTGGCCGGCCCGCGCCAATCGGGCAAGACCACGCTGGCACGCAGCGTGCTGCCGGCCGACTCACCCCACTACTTCGACCTGGAAAATCCGCTGGATGCCGCCCGGCTCGACGAGCCCATGGCCACGCTGGCGCCGCTGCAGGGCCTGGTGGTGATCGACGAGGTGCAGCGCCGGCCGGGCCTGTTTCCGGCGCTGCGGGTGCTGCTCGACCGGTCGAACGCGCCGGGCCAGTTTTTGCTGTTGGGCAGCGCTTCGCCGGCCTTGCTGCGTCAGGCGGGCGAGTCGCTGCTGGGACGGGTGGAGACCATCGAGGTCACCGGTTTCGACCTGCAGGAGGCGGCTATTGGCGGGACGTTCGGTGGCAGGTTCGGCGGCACGCCCGATGGCACGCTCGATGGCAGCTTCGACGCCCAAGCCGCCGCGCGGCTGTGGCTGCGCGGTGGTTTTCCACGGGCCTTTCTGGCGGCCAGCGACGACGACAGCCTGGCCTGGTGCCGCCAGGCCATTGCCAGCCATGTCGAGCTGGACCTGCCGCAGTTCGGCATCCACATCGCGGCGCTGTCGATGCTGCGCTTCTGGCGCATGCTGGCCCACAGCCACGGCAACATCTGGTCGGCGGCCGACCCGGCGCGCTCGCTGGGTGTGTCTGAGCCCACAGTGCGCAAATACCTGGACGTGCTGACGCAGACCATGATGGTGCGACAGCTTCAACCCTGGCAGGCCAACCTGGCCAAGCGGCAGGTCAAGGCGCCCAAGATCTACCTGCGTGACAGCGGCCTGCTGCATGCCTTGCTGGGCCTGGCCACGCTGCCGCAGTTGCTGAGCCACCCGCGCAGCGGTGCCAGCTGGGAGGGCTTTGCGCTGGAGCAGGTGCTGCGCCTGGCCCGGCCTGACGAAGCCTACTTCTGGGCCACCCACCAAGGCGCCGAACTCGACTTGCTGTTGCTCAAAGGCAGCCAGCGCATCGGCGTGGAATTCAAGCGCGCGGACGCGCCCCAAGTGAGCAAGTCCATGCGCATCGCCGCGCAGGATCTGCAGCTCGACCGGCTGTATGTGGTCTACCCCGGCGACAAGCGCTTTGCGCTGGCCACCGGCATCGAGGCTGTGCCCTTGTGGGGCATGCTGCCGGTGTGAGCGGCGCGCGCGCCGACCCGCCTGCCCTGGCATGCGGCCGCACCGACCATCAAGCCCAGGCGCTTCTGACCGCAATGAGCAAACTCGTCACACGCAGGGCAAAAAACAGCCGTCACCGCAGGGAGGGTGGTGGACCTTCAGGTCGGCATCAAGGCGACCAGCCGGTCGGCCCCGGCGCTGCGGACCGCGACGTTCAGCGCACGTTTGTCCAGCGTCACAAAGCAGCCGCGGTGCTTGACCGCGAGTGCCAGGAGGTAAATGTCGGTGAGTTGCCGGTGGCCCTGGATCAGCGCGTGGTCAAAGCGTGCCGCATCGAGCATGCTGATGTCGTCCGACCAGAACCGATGCTGTGCGGCGCCGAACGAGCGCTGCAGCATCCCGACCAAATGCGCCATCGGCACCGGGTTGGGATAGTTCGGCTGGCTCAGGATGCGCAGGCAACCGTTCTGGGTCAGCGGGCAACTGGCCCAGCCGCTGGCGGCGTGGCTGACGAACCATGCCTTGACCAGCGCGTGGTGCACATGCTGCGCATCGTGCAAGGCGATCAGCACGTTGACGTCGAGCAATGCGCGCAGGGCTGGCATGTCGGGTCAGGCGGGGGGGGGCTCAGATGCCTTCCTGCTCACGCAGGCGCTCGACAAGCTCGTCGGTGACGACACCGCCACGCCGGGGCAAGGGCACAACGCCCAGGGCCGCCAACGCGGCATCGTCCGCGACGTGGCCGTCGGCTGCAGCAGGTGCAGCCATGTCGGCAATGGCGCGCCGCGCCAGCGCGCTGACGGATTCGCCCAGCGTCTGGCCCTGCCTCCGTGCCAAGGCGCGGGCGGCGAAGAGCACGTCCTCGGCGATGTCCAAGGTGGTACGCATGCGTGTGGCCTCAGAAGTGGCAAGCCAACGCATTCTAACAAAGTGCATCACACATCACGCACCACACAAACTGGTCATGCCGACAACGCCACCGGAAAGCACCCAAGATCGGTCGCACCGGCCAGCGGGGCGCTATGCACCGGCCATCGACGTCAGGCGGTTTTGACCTCATTGAGCAAGTCCGGGTGGCGCTCAAGCACTTTGAGCAGCTTGACCAAGGCCAGCGGCGGCTTGGTCTTGCCGGTCTCGTAGCGTGAGAAGGCATTGATGCCACCGCCGAAAATTTCAGCGGCTTCGCGCTGGCCGAGCTTGAGCTTCTTGCGCACCTTGACGATGAAGCCGGGGTCAACGATGGCCCCGTTCACCTGCTTGTTGAAGGCCTGCATCTCGCGCATGACGCGCTCGGTCTCAGTCATGTCGGTGATGGACTCGGCACAGGCAGGGCAAAAATCAGCCGTCACTGCGGGAATGGTGGTGGCTTCGCCCTTGTAGGTGTAGGGCAGGTCGCGGGTGTCGCGAATCAGTTCGGCCGCGCCGCAAACAGGGCATTTCATGCGCATAGCTCCTTGAAAGACACGATCCGCACATCGTCGATGACCTACGCAACGTCGCGAGGGTCAGCCTGCAACCTGGCCACCAACTGCGCCTTCTGCACCTTGCCCAGCACGGTACGCAGTAGCTGATTGACCAGCACGATGCGCTGCGGATGCTTGAAGCGCGCCAGGCGGTCCTCGAACAGGCCGCGCAGCGCGTCGATATCGACTGCCTCACCCGGCCTGGCCACCAGCACCAGCACCGGCACCTCGCCCCAGCGCGCATCGGGCAGGCCTACCACGGCGGCTTCGGCCACGCCGGGCCAGGTGAGGGCCAGGTTCTCGATCTCGGCCGGGTGGATGTTCTCGCCGCCGGAGATGATCAGGTCCTGGCTGCGGCCGACCACGGTGAGCCAGCCCTCGGCATCGACCCGGGCCAGGTCGCCACTGGCAAACCAACCATCGACAAAACCCGCCCCGGCTGGCTGGCGGTGGTAGCCGCGCATCAGATTGGGCGCTTGCAGCCAGATCTCGCCCACCGCGCCCGACGCCACATCCTGGCCCTGCGCATCCACCAGCCGCAGCCGCACACCGGGCGCGGGGCGGCCCACGCTGCCGGCCTGGGCCAGGGCCTGGTCGGGCTGCAGCGCGATGGACACCGGGCCGGTCTCGGTGCTGCCGTAAACCTGGGCGACCGGCACACCGCGCGCATGGAAGGCCTGGATCAGCGCCAGCGGCACCACTTGCGAGCCGCTGTTGACGAACCGCAGCGACGATAGCTCGGCCGCAGCCCAGTCCGGTTGGGCCAGCAGGGCCTGCATCACCGCCGGCACCAGCAGGCTGGTGCTGGGCCGCCAGGTGGCGACATCCGCCAGCCAGGCCGCCGCATCGAACCGAGCTTGCAGCCGCAGCGCCGCGCCCACCGCCAGCGCCGGCAGCACCTGGATGCACAGGCCGCCGACATGGAACATCGGCAGCACGCCCAGCACCCGGTCGGCGGCTGTCAGGCCCTGCACGCCAATGGCCATGTCAAGGTTGGCCAGCATGCAGGGCTGGGTGTGCATCGCGCCCTTGGGCTGGCCGGTGGTGCCGCTGGTGTAGACCAGCATCAGATCGCCGGGCCAGGCTGGTTCGGCCGGACCGCTGGGCGGTGCAAGCTGCCGCACCGCATCGGCCAGGGCCTGCAGCTCGGGCGTGTTCAGCAAGGCTGACAGGCCGGCATGCCGGCTGATGGCTGCCAGTTCGGGCGCGGCCAGGCGCCAGTTCAGGGGTACGAACACTGCGCCCAGCCTGGAACAAGCCATCAGCGTGGCCAGCATCGCCGCGCTGTTGTGACCCAGCCAGCCGAGAAAATCGCCCGCGCCCAGGCCCTGCCGCGCCAGGCCTTGGCAGGTGCTATCGACCAGCTCGACCAGCGCCCGGCCGGTGAGCTGCCCCTCGCCCACCTGCAGCAAGACCGCGTCGGGCCGCGCCCGGGCGGGTGCCAGCAGGCGCTGGTCCAGCCTGGGGCTGCCAGCCCCCGCCTCGCCGGGCGGCAGGCTCACTCGATGGCCTCGTCGCGCTCGCCGGCCTCGTACAGGCATTCGCGGCCCAGGCGGTCCATGCACAACTCGGCGGTCCAGGGCAGCATCAGGCTGCCGCAGCGGCTGTCTCGGTACAGGCGCTCCAGCGGCAGGCTTTTGAGCATCGCCTGCCCACCACAGGTGCGCAGCGCCAGCCGGCAGATGTCGTTGGCGTTCTCCATGATGGTGTAGTGGGCGGCGTAGAGCCGCATCCGGGTGTCTTTGTCGGGGTCGATGCCGGCGTCGCGGGCGTTCTGCAGGAACAAGGCCCGGGTGGCTTCGAGCTTGATGCGCATCTCGGCCACCGCGTACTGCTTGGTGGGGTATTGGCGGCGCAAGACCGGCGGCATGCCGGGCACCTCGGCGCGCAGGTATTGCACGCTGAAGTCATAGGCCGCCTGGGCCACGCCCAGGTAGGTGGGCGACAAGGTGGCGAACATGTGCGGGAAACGGCTGGCGGCCTGGAAGTACAGGCCCTCGGGCATCAGGCGCGCGGTCTCGGGCACCAAGACATCGGCAAACAGCAGGTTGCGGCTGACGGTGCCGCGCATGCCCAGCGGGTCCCAGTCGCCCACCACCGTGACGCCGGGGGCGTCGGCCGGCACCGCCAGGTAGATTGAGTCGCGGCGCGTGCCGCCGCCGGCGCGGTCGGGCCGATCCAGCGTGCACAGCACGCCGTAGGTGTCGGCGGCACCGGCCAGCGACGCGAAGATCTTCTTGCCGGTGACCCGGTAGCCGCCGTCCACCTTGCGCGCCAGCGTGCCCCAGGGCGCGGCACCGGCGGCAGCGGCGCCGCCCTCGGAGAAGGGCTGGGCGTAGACCTTGCCCTCGCCGACGATGCGGCCAAAGTGGATCGCGCGGTGGGCCTCGTGGTTGGCGCGCTGCTCGGGTGTCATGTCCAGCGCGTCGGCGATCTCGCCGGCCCACAGGCAGGAGCTGACATGCATATTCAAGCTCAGCGCGGTGGCACCGCACCAGCGGCCCAGCTCGGCCGAGACCATCGCGTAGCTGGCAAAGTCGGCCCCCAGGCCGCCGTGGGCGGTGGGGATGCAGATGCCCAGCAGGCCGGCTCGCCGCAGGTCGGCATAGTTCTCGAAGGGGAAGCTGGCCTCGCGGTCGTAGCGCCCGGCGCGCGCCGCAAAGGCCGGCCCCAGAGTGGCCACACGCTCGATCAGCTCCCGCTGCAGGGG